>NZ_JAVRCB010000041.1:0-81752 GCF_034530955.1 Nostoc sp. DedQUE05
CCCTCCCCTTATAAAGGGGAGGGAACTAGATTTTCTTGTTTCCCCCCTTGTAAAGGGGGGATTAAGGGGGGTAATTTGACTTGTATGTACACCGTAGCCCAATTTATAAGAGACATTTAGGGCGAAGGCTTTTGATAAACATAATTTTGCGCCACTTTCCAATAGCGCGAGAACCGTTTCAAGTCAATATAGCCGTCATAGCCAAAAAACGGTTCTACCTCTAACACTTCCACTGCTATAGAACGCTCCATTTGATTACAGATATCATCAAACCTGGGACTGGGACTATTGGCTGTGACAACTAAATTGGCATCATGTTCTTGAGCAAAAGCTAAAATTTCTTGTGCCACATTGCCACGGCGAATAACAACAGGTAACTCTAGCAAACATTCGTAGATAAAAGTCAGACGTTTAAGACTCAATTGCCATTCTTCTATCAAAGCCTCGTCCCAAACCCAGATAGCTGGAACATCCGAGTATTTGTGTAATGCGGGATTATTTGGACTGAGGCAATCTCCATGTACCCAAACAATTGGTTTAGTCATTTGTCATTTGTCATTTGTTATGGGGCATTTGTTATGGGGCATTTGTTATGGGGCATTTGTTATGGGGCATTGGGGATTGGGCATTGGGAATTGGGTATGCAGAAGAGACAAAGGTAGACAAGGAAGAGGGGGAAGACTTGGGAGAGACTTGTTCAATAATTCCTCCTTGTCCCCCTGCTCCAACTCATTACTCATTACTCATTACTCATAACTCATTACTCCCCTGCCCCTCTGCTCCCCCTGCCCCTCTGCTCCCCACTCCCCCTGCTCCTCTTCCCTTTTTTATCACGCTGCCAACTTTGGCTATTCGCTTGTTTGCTAAATTCGCCTTTGGGAAAAAGTCGCTGTTCTAATTCTTCATAACTGCCTTCAAAATCACAATGACCGTAAAGGGGACATTTCTGGCAATAAATGCCTTTGGTGTAGCGTTCTAAGTTTTCACGGTTGAAAAAATACGGTTTCTGACTAAAGGTGCTAGCAACCCACTGCCATGACATATTATTACTAGCAGGATCTCCATCTAAAAGATGCTCAAGAAACCATTTGGCTCCAGCTTGCCAACGAATACGCCGCCAATGAACAATATAAGCAGCTAGCCACATTCGGGCGTGGTTATGTAGATAACCAATTTCTCTCAAATCATGACTGAAACTGTCAATGCAAACTCTGCCCGTAATTCCTTCTCTGATATCTTGTGGCAATTCGGGCGCATACTCGCCCACAGTGTAACCAGTTTTGTAATCTTCCTGGTCTTTCCAGATTTCATCCCCCAACTTCATATACAACCGTTGCCAGTAGTCGCGCCAACCTAATTCGTTAATTAGTTTCGTAGCATCCTCTTGTTGCTGTACGTGATTGAGGACATAATCTCGAATTTCTCGCAAACTCAAAACGCCATAGCGGATGTAAGGCGAAAGTCGCGTGATAGCACCTGCGAAGAAATTACGTGTTTGGGCGTAGCGAAGGGGGTCGATTTTTTGCAGCGCTGTTTCTGCCGCTTTGCGTCCCCCCACAGTTTCGCTGATGTGGTTATCGCGTTCTGCTGCACCTGGGAATTGTTCGCGCAGGTAGGCTACCAATTCATCGCGGTTGGTAAATTGGCGTTGCATATCTTTAGGCATGTGAACTTTGAAGAATAAGAATAGATAAACAAAAATACCTGTAGGTTAAGTCATTATTATCGCGAATAAATATAAGCGATCGCTCTCACTCTGATGAGAGAACTTAAGCAAAGATGAATGAGTGCGATCGCATTGATGCCTATTTTCTCCAGGTTCTCAGTAAGTAAAGCTAAAATATTAGATAAATCTGTCACTTTTCAAGACGATGAGCCTGTGCATCAATCCTAACTGCCAAAATACTGACAACCCTGATAATCTACTGCACTGTCAAAGCTGTGGCTCTGAATTGCTATTAGAAGGACGCTATCGGGTAACTCATTTACTGAGTGATAAAGGTGGTTACGGTGACATTTATGAAGTTAGAGATCGCAGTGATATACCCAAAGTTTTAAAAGTTCTTAAGGAAGAGAAGAAATCTGTGGCAATAAGTCCAGATGGGCAGACTTTGGTTAGTGGCAGTAGTGACGAAAAGATTAAACTTTGGAATTTAAGCACTGGTGAAGAAATTTATACTTTCACTGGGCATTCAGATGCTGTTACATCTTTGGTATTTAGCCCAGACGGACAAACCCTAGTTAGCGGTAGTCGGGACTCTACAATCAAAGTATGGCGAATACAATAGCTTCAAACTAAGAACACAGACTTATTGGCGCCAATCTGAACACTGCCGATAAATTCATCACACGAGCAAATCAGATTACTCGCTCGCTCAATATATGTACAATTCTAAAGCGATATAAGGGCGGCCTACGCCTACACAATCTCTCACATCCCATCATGAGCAACATTCCTCAAGTCGGACAACCAGCGCCAGATTTCTCCACTCCTGACCAAAATGGCAATTTAGTCACTCTCGACGACCTCAGCAGTCAGTGGGTTGTCCTCTACTTCTACCCCAAAGATGATACACCGGGCTGTACCACCGAAGCGAAAGATTTCACCGAGTTGTATCAAGACTTCAGCGCACTGGGAGCAAAAATCTTAGGTGTAAGTCCAGATTTGGGTAAATCCCATTGTAAATTTATCAGCAAACATAACTTGTCGATCGCCCTTTTAAGCGACCCAGAACATCTTTTAATCGAAGCCTACGGCGCTTGGCGATTGAAAAAATTTATGGGTAAAGAATATATGGGTGTTGCTCGGTCAACTTTTCTAATTTCACCTGATAGAATTATTGTCTATACTTGGCCCAACGTAAAAACCAAAGGTCATGCTCAAGCAGTTTTAACTAAATTACGGGAATTAGCAGCCACGTAAAATCCAAAATGAGTCAGATTGGTCAAATCGATGTCGAAACCAGTAACGTTATCATCGAAGTAACAACTCAAACTGTTAGATAGTAATATATCCAGTTGAATAATATTATGGTTCAAGTCATCCAAGCGCATAATATCAGCCTTGCTGATTTAGAAGCAAAGTTTAGTCTGCAACAAGCTGAAAATGAAGATTTTTTTACAGAGTGGTTTGACACTCTTCCAGAAATCACAGATATAGAAAAGCAATATCTAGACAGGGTGAAAACTAATTTTATGAGATTGGTAAAACACCCACCGCTTTTAGAAAGTGCAGTTAAGATGATAGTGCTATCTCCTTTATTAGACTTGGCAGGATTCTATCAAGAGCCATTTTTTATCACTACTGAAGAATCTATTGAAATTGCCTTGGAAGAAGAAGAAGAAATTATTAAAGGACATATTGATGTTCTAGTTATTCAAGAAAAGTTGTGGTTGTTAGTAATTGAATCTAAAAGGGCTAGTTTTTCTCTTTTAGAAGCCATACCCCAAGCACTCGCTTCTATATTGTCTAATCCTAGTCAAGACAAACCTACTTTTGGATTAGTAACAAATGGTAGTGATTTCATTTTTGTAAAAGTGGCTAAACAAAATATACCAAAGTATGCATTGTCTGATGAATTTACGCTGTTGAGGAGAAAAAATGAACTGTATCAAGTTCTAAGCGTATTAAAAAATTTGAACCAAAGTTTGAGTTAATAATTATGTCTATTCGTTCTATATACCTTGATTCCCACGCTACTACACCCGTAGATGAACGAGTATTAGCAGCAATGATTCCCTACTTCACAGAAAAATTTGGCAACCCAGCAAGTATCGGTCATGTTTATGGTTGGGAAGCAGAAGCTGCTGTGAAACAAACGCGAGAAATTTTAGCAGCAGCAATCAACGCCACACCAGAAGAAATTGTGTTTACGAGTGGTGCAACTGAAGCAAATAATTTAGCTATAAAAGGTGTTGCGGAAGCTTATTTTAAAAAAGGTCAGCATATTATTACTATTGCCACTGAACATAATGCAGTTCTCGATCCTTGTAATTATTTAAAAAGTCTTGGTTTTGAAATTACTATTCTCCCTGTGCAAAAAGATGGATTGATTGATTTAACTGAGTTAAAAAAAGCTTTCTGTCCTGAAACGATTTTAGTCTCGGTGATGGCTGCAAATAACGAAATTGGCGTGTTACAGCCAATAGCCGAAATTGGGGAAATGTGCCATGAACACCAAATCATTTTCCACACCGATGCCGCCCAAGCTATTGGTAAAATTCCCTTAGATGTGCAAGCGATGAAAATTGACTTGATGTCTTTAACAGCACATAAAGTATATGGGCCTAAAGGCATTGGAGCGCTATACGTCCGCAGACGCAACCCCAGAGTACAACTGGCTCCCCAGCAGCACGGCGGCGGACATGAGCGGGGGATGCGTTCTGGTACATTGTATACACCGCAAATTGTCGGCTTTGGGAAAGCTGTAGAAATTGCTTTGGCTGAACAAGCGACAGAAACCCAACGTCTCACCCAGTTAAGACAAAAATTATGGGAACAGCTATCGCAAGTTGAAGGAATTCATCTCAACGGACATCCTCAACAGCGATTGGCGGGAAACTTGAGTATCAGTGTTGAGGGAGTGGATGGAGCCGCGCTTTTGCTGGGATTGCAGCCAGTAATGGCTATATCTTCTGGTTCTGCTTGCTCGTCGGCAAATACTGCTCCTTCCCATGTTCTCACAGCCTTGGGACACCCCCAACAGCTAGCTTATGCCTCGATCAGGTTTGGCATTGGCAGGTTTAATACAGAAGAGGAGATTGATATTGTGGCGAAACATGCGATCGCTACCATTCAAAGTTTACAAAATAAACGGTAAGCATAAAAGCCAGCAGAGCCTCTTTTTTAGACAATCGCTTTTCTAAAACTAAATATTATCTGTGCGATTCCCCATATCAAAAACATTAAATTCAATTCCTTCTAACTTCAGCCTCAAAGCCTCTAATAAGAGGTTTACCCTTTCTTCAATAAAAATAGTTAGGGCGTTTTCTGGAAGTGCATCGGCTCTTGACCATTCAAGAATGATCGTCGGTATAAGATGAGAGCGTAGCACTGCCTCTAAACCAGGCTCGTCATATTCTTTGAGATAATCTAATGGATTTTTATCGCTAATTTTCAAATTAGTGATTTGAGACAAATAGGCAATATTCATCAAGCTGTCACATTCTATTTGACTAGCAATGCCACTTTGCTTAATAAAATTAACTGGAAATATATGGTGTAAGTTAGGCTTATCTGTTAACAAATAATAAACATTAGACAAAACATCTTTATGAGGTTTTGCCCAATCTTGCGGCTTGTGGTTTGCATAAAGTGATAGGATTGCTCTGGATAAGCGACCTCTATAACTGTAGAAAGATTTCCTGAGCGAATTTTTATCAATATCAAACTTATTGAATGAGTAAGTACTATTAACCTTTTGTTGATTAACAAAGTATATATGTTCCCAGAGGTGTGTAGTGTTTGTTAGTAAATCTGCATTATGAAAACTATAATACCAAAAATATTTATTTAAAAAACTATAATCTGGTTTCTCATTCCGATAAAAGTATGCTGTAATAGTCAGGTAAAAATATCGGTAAGGGATTAATCTTCCACCTTTAATATGCAAAATATTATCAAAGAAATCACAAGTTTTAGCAACGGCTATTTTAAAATTAGACCATACAGCTTCAATATGTTCTGTTTTTAGCTTATTAAGATACATATCAGTAATATTTTGTATCCCAGCTTCGGGAAATTCAAGTTTTACCACTACAGCTAGCATCTGTAGCAATGTCCAATTATCAATATTGGCATATTGACTGCTAGAAATAATTTGTTTAAATTTATCAAATAATTCACGAAGATAAAATCCAGAGATATTATTTGTCTTATTTTCAGAACGAAAGGTCTTAGCAACCACAATATCAAAGATATCCAAGGGTTTACCAGCTTGATTAATCCGCTCAAATATTTGACAAACTTCCGCAACTTCAATACCTCGTAACTCAATAAAGGAAATTTTGTAATTAGCGCAAACTTCTCTAATTCTCCTAAATTGTTGCATGTAAGGATGATCGAATTCTCCATTAACACTCGTATAAATATTTCTTTCTATTTCCCCACGATCTTTAATGATATCTATTAAGCTGACAATTAGTTTATCTTGATAACGTTGTTTTTTTCCAATATTTGCTTTTAGTTGACCATTTCTATCATCGATTTCGTCCCAAAACAAAAACCTTTTTGTATAGCTTGTGTCATCAGTTGCATCAGTAAGTTCAATAGTCAAATCTATATATAATGTTGGATCAAAATTTTCGTTATTAGCAATATTACCCCCATGTATTGATGTTAATAAAGAAGTTGTTCTTTGTTGTCCATCTAAAATGTACTGATACTCATTAGAGTAAAAATTATCATCAAATTTTATACCACCTATTTCTCTATGACTTTCTAGCTTTGTATTAGTTTTCCAAATTAGAATACTTCCTAAAGGATAAAACTTATAAATACTATCCCAAAGTTTTTTAACATTCTCTTTTTCCCAGACAACATCTCTTTGAAAGGTTGGAATTTGATACTTATGTGAGAGAAGATTTTCCAAATAGAGAGGAATAGTCTGAGCATCCGGCTTTATGCGTTCAGTAGATGTAAACATTGAATTAACCTTACCTAACGTTGAGTAAATATCAAGATTGATGTGTAAATTTCACTTAGTTCAGTAAAATTCCATACAAAGGTAACTGATATTTAATTAAGTGGCAACTCAGATTTTAGAAAACCTCTGCAACTTTTCTTCCATACCCACATTGCCCTGTAAGCCGCCTGTGTGTACTAGCAACAAGCGATCGCCTCTACAAAAAAATCCCTGCTGTAGTAAATCCATCACTCCGTAAAACATTTTGGCGGTATATACGTAATCGAGGGGTACGCCATGTTCCTGTGTAAACTGTTGGCTAAACAGTATTAACTCGTCGTTCACTTTTGCATAGCCGCCGAAATGATAATTACATACCAATTCCCAGGAAGCAGGAGAATTATATGGTGTGGGTAAATCAGAAGCGAGGTAATTTGTCAACAAACTTTCGATTTCTTGTGCAAGAAATGCGCCTTTTTTTAATACGGGAAAAGCGATCGCTCTTTGTCTTTCATGCAACGAAAGCGCAATACCTGCTAGTGTGGTGGCTGTACCGCAGGCTACGCAGATGCGATCAAATGCGATCGTCGCATCACTAACTATCTCTGTACAGCCGCGCACACCATTTAAATTACTCCCACCTTCGGGAATGATAAACACCTCACCGAAACTTTGTCGTAGATATTCTTCTAACGCTGGTGTGTTGCGCTGTCGGTACATTTCGCGGTTCAGATACACAAGCTGCATATCCTGTTGTACAGCAAAACTCAGCGTTGCGTTTAATGGTAGCCTTTCCTCTCCACGAATTACGCCGATGGTGCGAAAACCGAAAAGATTACCAGCCGCCGCAGTTGCATAGATGTGATTGGAATAAGCGCCGCCAAAGGTTAGCAGTGTTGTGAAATTTTTCTTTTTGGCCTCTAAAAGATTGTATTTCAGCTTAAACCACTTATTGCCGTTAACCCACGGGTGCATGAGATCCAGGCGTAGCACATACAGTTCAACACCAGCGTGACGGGCGATTTCGCTGTTGATTTGCTGTAGAGGAGGAGTAATAAAGGTTAACGACATCTGTCAAGATTCTAACTTAGAATTTGCATTTTCTCACGTTCATTATCGAATATAAAAATAATGATAAACATTGAGTAATTCAATGGTAAGTCAAGCTAAATGATGAATAAATCTTTCTAATGATTAGCTTTAGAAATTAGCATTTTACTAATTGAGTGTTTCAGGTAAATATAGGAAACATAACGCTCGCTCCAGATAATATTCTTTTGGAGAAAAGAAATGGTTGCACTCACACAGCTTACTCAAGTTATTTCCAATCCTGGACGTTTGACGATTGAAACTGTCGAAATTGCTCCTCAAACAACTGCTATACGTTGTCTCGATTGGGATAGAGAACGTTTTGATATCGAGTTCGGTTTACGGAATGGTACAACCTATAATTCTTTCTTAATTCAAGGAGAAAAAGTTGCCTTAGTTGACACATCTCACCGCAAGTTTGAGCAATTATATCTTGAGGTAGTGACGGGATTAATCGATCCAACTAAAATAGATTACTTGATTATTAGCCATACAGAACCAGACCACAGTGGCTTAGTGAAAGATATTTTAGAATTAGCTCCTTCCATTACTGTTGTTGGTGCAAAGGTAGCTATTCAATTTTTAGAAAATATGGTTCACCAGCCTTTTAAATCAATGCAGGTGAAAAGTGGAGAACGCTTAGATTTAGGCAACGGACACGAACTAGAATTTATCTCTGCACCTAACTTACACTGGCCTGACACAATCTTTACCTATGATCGCAAAACTTCCACACTCTACACTTGCGATGTGTTTGGGATGCACTACTGTGATGATCACACTTATGATGAAAATATCACTTTACTTGAGGAAGATTTTAAATATTACTATGATTGTCTCATGGGGCCTAATGCCCGGTCTGTCTTGGCAGCTTTAAAGCGGATTGAAAAGTTAGAAATAGCAACTGTTGCTACGGGACATGGCCCTTTATTACAAAACTATATCTCCGAATGGCTGGGACGATATCAAAACTGGAGCTTAGAACAAGCAAAAACAGAGACTTTAGTGGCTCTATTTTATGTTGAAGATTATGGGCATAGCGAACATTTAGTCCGTAACATTGCACATGGATGCGCAAAAACAGGTGTAGCAATAGAATTAGTAGACCTCAATAGTGCAGAACCTCAAGAAGTTCGAGAATTAGTTGCACAAGCTTCTGGTTTAGTAATTGCAATGCCACCCCAATCTTCGGTAATGATTCAAGCTGCTTTAAGTACAATTTTGGCTGCTGTTCACAAGAAGCAAGCAATTGGTTTATTAGAGTCGGGAGGAGGAGAAGATGAACCAATTTACCCGTTACGCAATAAGTTTCAAGAACTGGGATTAACTGAAGCTTTTCCACCTATTTTAGTTAAGGAAATTCCTACCCAAGCAACGGAACAACTTTGTGATGAAGCGGGGACAGATATGGGTCAATGGTTAACCCGCGATCGCACCATAAAACAAATCAAATCTATCAATACCGAGTTAGAAAAAGCTCTAGGGCGGATTACCACAGGATTATACATTATCACTGCCAAAAAAGGAGAAATTCAGAGTGCGATGTTGGCTTCATGGGTGACACAAGCCAGTCTTGAGCCTTTGGGAGTAGCGATCGCAGTATCCAAAGATCGGGCAATTGAATCCTTGATGCACGTTGGCGATCGCTTTGTTTTAAATGTTTTAGAAGAAGGCAAATATCAAGGATTAATGAAACATTTTCTCAAACGTTTTGCTCCTGGCGCAGATAGATTTGCGGGAGTGAAAACATATCCAGCTAAAAATGAATCGCCCGTTTTAGCTGAAGCGCTAGCTTACATGGAATGTGAAATTACTAGCCGTATGGATTGTGGAGATCATTGGGTAATTTATAGCACAGTCCAAACTGGAAGAGTTGCCAACTTACATGCACTTACAGCCGCCCATCACCGGAAAATTGGCAATCATTACTAAATTGTCATTTGTCATTGGTCATTGGTCATTTGTCATTAGGCTCCTCTGCTCCCTACAGACGTGATTCATCGCGTTTCTACCCACTCTAGTACAGGCGCGATTCATCGCGTCTCCTAAAAACTATGTATAAATCTGTTGAAAATACCCCGATTACAATGTACGAAATTAATCGTGGGCGCGTTGTCCGAAGCTTGGAATTTATCCAAGATGTAATTGTAATTTCTTTGTGTATCGGTTTATTTAGCTTCATGGTGCTTCAGGTGAGAGATATGTTTCTCTCCTTACTTCCACCTTTAGATTTTCATGCTGTTACTGCCGATATTCTCTTTTTACTTATCTTAGTTGAGCTATTCCGACTGCTGATTATTTACCTACAAGAACATCGAGTATCTATTGGAGTAGCTGTTGAAGTTTCTATCGTTTCCGCATTGCGAGAAGTCATTGTTAAAGGTGTTTTAGAAACAAGTTGGAGTCAAGTTTTAGCAACTTGTGCCTTTTTATTAGTGTTAGGAGTTCTACTATTCCTGCGAGTTTGGCTACCCCCAACTTTTGAAGGTATCGACCCGGAACAAGAAGTATCTAAACGCTATAGAAGCCGAGCAAAGTCTGAACTAACACAAACCAATGGTCATTAAAAATAGGAAGTAGGCTTGCCGTGAGCGTAGTCGAACGGAAGTGGGTAGAGACGCGATTAATCGCGTCTGAATCTTCTGTTATGCCCAATGACGGCAGTTGCTCCACTTGGTGAGCGAGTCCGGTCTTGTTGTTTCAACAAAGAGGAACTCGCTCTCCCGAAGGGGGAGACCCCATCGCCCTTGGCGTCTCCCCTTGGGAGAAGACCGCACTGCCTCCCCAATGCCCAATTCCCAATTCCCCATTATTAAGAGAGGTTATTATGTCTGCTGCCACATTAATGCCCAACCATAGCAGAGATGTACAAGTTGCTGAAATTGGTAAAAATACTCTGATTTTGCGATCGCGGACTTGGGACAGATTAAAATTTGAAGTTGAATATTCCCGCCAACGGGGAACTACAGCGAATTCTTATCTGATTCAAGCTGATAAAAAGGCTTTAATTGACCCTCCCGGCGAGTCTTTTACCGAAATTTACCTTGAGCAACTAGCACAACATCTAGATTTCATCTCCCTCGATTACATTGTTCTCAGTCATGTCAATCCGAACCGCAGAGCAACTTTGCAAGTATTACTCTCTCTGGTTCCTCAAGCCACTCTCATTTGTTCTCGTCCCGCCGCCAATGCTCTCAAAACTGCCTTTCCCGAATTTGAATCACCTATTCAAGCGATGCGATCGCAGGATACTCTAGATTTAGGACAAGGACACGAGCTATCATTTGTCACCGTACCAACTCCCCGGTGGGCCGATGGACTTTGCACTTATGATTCTGCAACGAAAATTCTCTACACAGATAAACTTTTCGGCGCTCATATTTGCGAAGATACTTTGTTTGATGAAGATTGGAAAGGATTAGATGCGGAACGTCGTTACTATTTTGAATCTCTCCATGCGCCCCAAGCCAAACAAGTTGAAGTAGCTTTAGATAAAATCTCGGTTTTGGGAGCCAGATGTTATGCCCCAGCACACGGCCCAGTTGTCCGTTACAGCCTCAGCCGTTTTACTTATGATTACCGTCAATGGTGTCAAGGACAAAAATCTCAAGAATTGAGTGTCGCTTTGCTTTACGCTTCTGCTTATGGAAATACAGCAATTATGGCGAATGCGATCGCTCAAGGTTTGATCCAAAATGGAGTTAATGTAGAATCAATCAACTGTGAATTAGCTGATTCTGCCGAGATTAACCGCATTGTCGAAACTTGCGATGGCTTGATTATCGGCTCACCCACATTAGGCGGACATGCACCGACTCAAATTCAAACAGCTTTAGGAATAGTCCTCTCAGTGGCGGCTAAAACTAAATTAGCAGGGGTGTTTGGTTCCTACGGTTGGAGTGGCGAGGCAATAGATTTAATAGAAAGCAAGCTCAAAGATGCAAATTATCAACTAGGATTTGAAACACTTCGGGTGCGTTTCAGTCCTACTCCTGAGATTCTTCAGCAGTGTCAAGAAGCAGGTGCTTCCTTTGCCCAAAACTTGAAGAAAACCAAAAAACTGCGGACTTCTCGTCAGGTTGTAACAGAAACCCATGTAGATCGTACCGAACAAGCGGTGGGGCGGATCGTTGGTTCTTTGTGTGTTGTGACAACTCGTGATGAAGAAACTCACAAAGGGGTTTTAACTTCTTGGGTATCTCAGGCAACTTTTAACCCGCCAGGAATTATGATTGCGATCGCTAACGAGCAAAATGCAGAGTTAATGCATCATCCTGGCGATAAATTTGTGCTGAATATCCTCAAAGAAGGAAGAAATGTCCGACGTTATTTTTCTCGTCATAGCACTTTAGGCGATAATCCTTTTGCAAATCTTGACACAAAAACTGCTGATAATGGTTGTTTGATTTTGAATGAGGCATTAGCCTATTTAGAATGTACAGTGCAAAATCAGCTTGAATGTGGCGATCGATGGTTAATTTATGCCGTCATCGATCGCGGTGAAGTGTTAGAAAATGATGGTGTCACGGCTTTGGAACATCGGAAATCTGGCAGCTATTATTAATCTGACTTTTTATAGTATGTAGAAAACCTCTCTCTAAATCTCTCTCCTAAAAGGAGAGAGACTTTGAATTTTCCCCCTTCCCGCGACGAGTTGGCGGTTAGGGGGTTAGGTTTTTCGTGGGCTTTCCTAAATAACGTGAAAAGTCAAGTACACACAAGTCTTTTAAAGTTGCAATGGCATTGTTTCGACTGACAATGCCATTGTTTTGATCGACAATGACATTGTTTCACGGGATCTGGAAAACCTCACTTTCATTCCTCTCTGCTCTTAAGACTACGGTGTACACACAAGTCTTGCCGCAGCCATATCTTTATTAATAAATCTCGCACTACGTTTCTATTTTGCCTCTGATTTTTTTCATGCATCTCCCTTTAGTAGTTTACTATCTTGAAACGGCTAGTATACCTATTATGAAAAGCACAAACTTCATTTTGCGAGAGGGAAGGATTGAAGATGCTCATGAGTGCGGTTCAATCTCTTACCAAGCGTTTAAGATCCTCGATGAACGATATAATCTTACCACAGACTGGGCTTCTCCTGAAGCTACAATTAAATCGTTTTCGTCTCTACTTAAACGTCAAAATGTTTACTCGGTTGTAGCGGAGCTAGATGGACATATTGTGGGCAGTAATTTCCTCTGGAATAATGGGGCAATTGCTGGAATTGGGCCGCTATCTGTTAACCCCATAACGCAAGGACGTTCAATTGGTAGGCATCTCATGCAATACGTCTTAGATTACGCACGGCAGCAAGAGTTTGCAGGTGTCAGATTAGTGCAAGCTGCTTATAATAGTAGTTCATTATCCTTATATACTAAACTCGGATTTCGTGTGCGAGAACCGCTTGCAGTCCTAAAAGGTACGGCGCTTCAACTTGAAGTTTTAGGCTATGTGGTTCGTAAAGCAACCGCAGCAGATATCGATATCTGCAACCAACTCTGTTTTCAAGTTCATGGTCATGTTCGCCAGATCGAATTACTTGATGCAATTGAGCAGCAAACGCTTACAGTAGTTGAACATAACGGTTGCATTACAGGATACATAACTGTACTTGGCTTGGATGGACACGCAGTTGCACAAAGTAATCAAGACCTCAAAGCACTACTGAGCGCTGCAACAGCAATTTCCGAATCAGGATTTCTCTTGCCAACGCGCAATACTGAGTTATTGCACTGGTGCTTAGAGAAAGGATTGCACATAGTTCGACCAATGACATTGATGAGTATGGGACTGTACAACGAGCCAGTAGGCACATTTCTACCTTCAATACTTTATTAAATTGCCTATTGCTGCAACCACTAAACTAAGTCAGCACATTTGTAACAATGGTCAACAAAGTGCAAATGGAATGTGGCGATCGATGGTTAATTTATGCCGTCATCGATCGCGGTGAAGTGTTGGCAAATGATGGTGTCACAGCTTTAGAACATCGGAAATCTGGCAGCTATTATTAATCTGACTGTTCACTCTTGTCTAACAATACCTCTTTCTTTGTAAAGCTACGGTATACACACAAGTCTTTTAGAGTTGCAATGGCATTGTTTTGGCTGAAAATACGATTGTAGGACTTACGCATCGTACATAAGTACTAAACACAATTTGGGTATTTTAGCCATGTTTTGCATCCAGCGATCGCAAATGTCGGAATAAATCAGGGTTATCTGAAGCCTCTGAAAAGACTAAATACCCTAATACACGTTTTGGTTGATTTGTATAGTGCGTAAGTCCTAGATTGTTTCGCCTGACAATATAGCATTTCCTAGTCTGCTGAGGTACAAATCTCTGCATACCTCTGCGCTTAACTTTGCGTCCCTCTGCGCTTAACTTTGCGTCCCTCTGCGTTTCAAAATATTATCTGTACATCACTTAACTGGGAATCGCTATCAACTCATTATTGATTGCACGAACGATCGCGTTATATATTTTAATATTATCAAAAATTTATTTCTTATAATCTTAGATAATACTTTAATGTTATTTTTATATACCTCAAAAGCAAAAACTTTAAAAGTGTTTATTTTTGTAAAAAATATATGGTAAAGTACCACTTATCAAAACTATAGTGTATCTATAAACTTTAAGTAGTTTAAAAATTTCAAAAAGTAGTTTTTCAAGCAATGAAGTCTTTCCTAACGACTAAGTAATTGTTAAAATTGCAATTTTGAACTTGATAAAAGCTGCAACTACTCTAAGCCCATACATTGGCTTAGATATTATATGAATTACGTACAAAGAAATTTTGTACGGCAGCAATTCGCGTATTTAATCGGGAAACTTTCAGCAAACAGAGTATTTAATTCTTGATAGCTTGCTTTAGCAAGTTAGCTTTAGCTTGTGAATAATACAGTATTCGCAACAAACAGTGGTGTTTTCTTTTGTGTGTGAGGAACGGGTGTGAATTACTACAAGTTAATGTGTACCAAAAAAGTCAGTTGGCTGTGCTTACTTACTGCTTTAATTTCGCTGGGTGCATCTCCTGCAACTGCTCAATCAATTGCTGAAAATTATGTAAACAATTTTGAGAGCGCAGACAAAGACAACAGTAGCGGAGTTTCAACTAATTTTAATTCTTTAGAATCGAATGCGATCGCTCAAGTAAACTCTGTATCTCAATTATCTGATGTTAAGACAACAGATTGGGCTTTTCTTGCACTGCAATCGGTAGTGGAACGTTACGGTTGCATTGTGGGATATCCTGACAGTACTTATAAAGGAAATCGCGCCTTAAGCCGTTATGAGTTTGCTGCGGGATTGAATGCTTGCTTAGATAGAATCAACGAACTGATTGCTACTAGCACTGGTGACTTAGTTAAGAAAGAAGATTTAACTACTCTCCAAAAACTCCAAGAACAATTTACATCTGAACTTGCAACATTGCGTGGTCGAGTAAATGCCTTAGAACCTCGCACAGCTACCTTAGAGAAACAACAGTTTTCTACCACAACTAAACTTAATGGCGAAGCGATTTTTTCTTTGTCCACAGCGACAGGTGGAGAACCAGGCAGCCAAGATGCTAAATTAGCCTTCAATAATCGCGTCCGGCTCAATCTTACCAGCAGTTTTAACGGCAGTGATTTGTTGATTGTTGGACTTCAAGCTTACAACTTCAGATCGAGCGGTTCATTTTATGAAAGAGGAACCATTCAAGGCCAATTATTACCAAATTCAAGCTTTCTTGGCGCAGGTTCAACCAAGTTAAGCTTTGAACCTCAATTTCCTGGTTTTAACCCCCAGACATTACAACCTGACGGTGGAGCAAATTCAGTTAGTGTTTACAAGCTAGCTTATGTTTTACCGTTGTCTCAGAAATTCGTTGTCTTTGCTGGAACCAATGCAGAGATTACAGATGTTTTTCCAGCAATCACTCCTTACGCCAGCGATAGCCAAGGTGCAATCTCTCGATTTGCAGGTTATAACGCCGCAGTCAGAATTACAGGAGGAACTTCTGGTACGGGTTTATTAGCGGGTGCTGGTTTCTTGTGGAATCCTTCAAAACAAGTCGGACTTGGAGTGATTTATGGTAGTGGTTCGGCTCCAATATCAGAAGATCGCGGTCTTTTGAACACACCTTTAGGAGCAGGTGTCTTTAACGGTACACAAGCGATCGCAGCACAACTGACCCTCAAACCAATCTCAACTATTGATATCGGCATCAACTATGCACACAGTTACCACACAATTAACATTTTAGGTACAGGCTTGGGCAGCGCTGATATTGCTTCTATTCGATTTACTCCCAATGCAGCACAACTGGCGAGGTTTGGTGGTGACGCTACACTAGCAACTCTTGATGAGCCAATCACTGTAAATTCTGTAGGTGCAACAGTAACGTGGCGGTTTGCGCCGAAAACATCCCTGTCACTATCAGGTGCATTGCTTTTTGCTAATCTCTTGAATGTAGATGCCTCTACAACCTTTAGTAGCTGGTCGGCTGGGTTGCATTTTAGAGATATATTCCATGAAGGGAACACCGCCGCCGTCATTTTTGGACAGCCGCTTTACCGAGAATCTGTCGCCGGAGTTGCTTCTCGTCCAGAAGACGCGACTCCCTATCATTTAGAAACATTTTATAACTATCGGGTTAATGACAATATCTCCATTACCCCTGGTGTATATTTCATCTTTAGCCCGGAAGGCTTTAGTGCTAATGACACAGCAATTGTAGGCGCACTTCGCACTACTTTTGCTTTCTAGTAGTTCGCTTTCGTGACGCAAGCGGGGTAAAGGGTAAGGGGGAAGGTGGGGCCCCCTTTGGGGATAAGGGGCAGGGGGAAAGGGTAAAGAAACTCAAAATCCTTTCCCTTTAACCTTTAACCTTTTCCCTAAGAGTGCAAAAATATATTTTGCAAGAGGTCTCTTAATTTGGCATCAACAGCAAAATGTCCACCCTAATACTCTAACTTGCTACCGCTTCAGCAGGAGCTGCCTCAGCAGCAGTTATGGGTAAATAAACACTAACTTTTTTACGAGTTTTGCCCTTTCTCTCAAACATTACAACACCGTCGATTAAGGCAAACAAAGTGTCATCGCTACCAATACCGACGTTGTTACCAGGGTGGAATTTAGTGCCGCGTTGACGCACCAAAATGTTTCCTGCACGTACAACTTGACCGCCATAACGTTTGACACCCAGACGTTGGGCATTAGAATCACGACCGTTGCGTGTACTACCTGTTCCTTTCTTATGAGCCATGATTTCCTCTTGTGTATCTACTTCTTTTATTATTCAGCAGCGGTTTCAACTTCTTCAGCAGCAGTGTTATCTAGAACGGGGGTTTCCTTCTCCGGTTCTCCTTGGGCAGCAAACACTGCACCGTTGAGGGTGATGGAATCAATCATAAGTCTGGTAATTTCCTGACGATGCCCCCGTTTTTTGCGGGTTTTCTTTTTCGGCTTCATTTTGTATACCAGGACTTTACGACCTCTGTAATGTCGCATTACAGTCCCTTCTACAGTCGCACCTGTTACTAATGGCTGTCCAATGGTGACTTCGCCATCGTGCTGCACGAGTAATACGGAATCTATTGTAACTTTTTCATCTGGTTCGATCGCCAGCAGTTCAATGTCGTAAAACCGCCCTGGCTCTACTCGTATTTGTTTGCCGCCAGTTTCAATAATCGCGTAGGTCATGGAATTGTCCTTGAGGTTGCCGTACAGGTAGCTGGTTTTTATCTCCTGTAGAGATGCTTTTGCCAGCCTTTGTAATATGTCTACCTGATCCGAGCAGGAATTAGACAGACAATCTAACATACTATTTTATTAATACACGTCAAGTCAAGCTCTAAATTGCTATCTGGTCAGCCTGAAGATGAGAAATCAGTTAATTACTCTGTGCGATCGCTCATTTTCCAAGGGTGGGGAGAAATTAGCCAACTGTCGTCATAAGTATAGACATAGCCCACTTGCACGAATGGAAATTGTATTTATCAAAACTCAAAATAAATATTTTTTAGATAAAAATTGCTACTATCTTAGGGCTGAATCTGTCAAAAATTAACATTAGTTAGTATTAGCTTAAAACTTATATTTTTTTATCAAAATCAACACATTTTTCTTCTTTGTTTTAAGATGAGATATACGGTGTCTCATCTAGAAATTCTTTACAAAAGTTAGTAAATCCTCAAGAGTGAAACTATCACATTCAAACCTGATATTTCAAACAGGAGATTGATTGTCATGACACAGCAAAATGCTGCCCGACTTTTTGAAGCTGTAAAACAAGATCAAGCGTTACAGCAAAGACTCAAAGCAACAGCCGATCCAGAAGCCTTCATCAAAATTGCTCAAGAGCGTGGCTATGATTTCGACGCCAAAGAACTGGATAGTGAAATCAGCAAATTATCTGAAGAAGATTTAGCTGCCATTGTCAACCCAGGATGGGGGAATAGACGCCACATTAATCCTAGATAATTTCTGTTCTAGGAAACCGAAAGTATAGAAACAACTGAAATTGACAAGTTTTGCTCCTCAAGGGGATACTGTTGCATCATCTCCTTTAGGGGAATTCTTGTTAAACACAAGGCTCAAATCCCTGATTTCCTAGAGAAGTCGGGGATTTTATTGTTTGCAAATGATTAAGTAGAGCTGTTATGTACCAATCGTCAGCTTTATTTATGCTGTGACAGTATCTATGTAATATCTGAAGAGAGTTAAAAATCCTTTCTCTACTCTCCATCTCGCCACCTGCTTAACTCATGAGTTAGGATGACTATATTTTAATCAGGTGATATGAAAAGAATAGAAGTTGAGCAAAGAACTATTTTAATTGGTTTGGCTGGTAGCCACGGCTATGGTTTAAATCGTCCTGATTCCGACTTTGATTATCGGGGAGTATTTATTGCGCCCAAAAGGTACTATTTGGGATTCGATCGGATAGAACAAAAAGATACTGGTTGGGATGAACCAGGAATATTTCCATTCATTGATGGTAACAAAGACACGGTTATATATGAATTAAGAAAAATCCTCCAGTTATTAGCAGGCGCAAATCCCAATGTTTTAGAATTGCTTTGGTTGAATAACTATCCTTTTTTAAACGCAGTCGGACAGCATTTAATAGATCGTAAACAGTTATTTTTGAGCAAGAAGGTAAAACATACTTACACTGGTTATGCCTTTGCCCAAATCAAAAAGATGGAAACTCATCGTAAGTGGTTGTTAAAGCCACCGCAAAAAAAACCGCTACCATCTGACTTCGCTATAGAAGACGAAGCGCCTCTGAGCAAAGATGAGCTAAATGCTTTTTTGGAGTATCTTTATAACTTAATCAGAGGACGGATTGAGTTTTTAGAAGAAGCAGAACAATTATATCAATTGCTGACAGCAGATATTGATTTTAAAGGAGTATTAAAACAATATACTTTACCCGATGAAACTTTGGAATATACCCAAAAGTTAACCAATAGCCGTAAAGATTTTATCCGTCTGCTTCAGAAAAGCCAAAGCTATCAAATAGCTTTAAGAGAATGGAAGGCTTACTTATCTTGGCAGGAAAATAGAAATCCGGCTAGGGCAGAAATGGAAAGAAAATCGGGTTTTGACCTTAAACATGGAATGCACTGCATTAGATTGTTACGCAGTGGAGTAGAAATATTGCGGCGAGGTGAAGTGATTGTAGATAGGAGAATAGCTGGTGATGTTGAGGATTTAAAAGCTATTTTAAAAGGTGAGTATTCTTATGAACAGGTAATGAAAATAGCAGAAGATTTGGTCGCCGAAATGGAAGTTATTTGCGAACAATCTGCCCTACCTCATAAACCCGATCTGGAGCAAATTAATAACTTGTGTATGGAATTGGTGGAAATGCAAAAATGGAGTCATTAGTCATTAGTCATTGGTCATTGGTCATTAGTCATTAGTCATTAGTTATTGGTGCTTAAAAAAAACAAATAACAAATAACAAAGGACAAAGGACAAAGGACAAATGACAAATGACAAATTTTAAAGAGTGTACATTAAATCAGCAAAGCCATAGAGGCTGATGATGAGTAATAGGGATGCTGTTAGTTGGGTAATTCGTGTTTGGGGTGAGGGGGCGATCGCTTCCCGCACTAAGATGGAAATAGATGCCCCAACTACTAAGCTCAAGCCTAATATTAAATAGGGTATGTCAGGTAAAACACTGGCTATTGCCAGCATTGCGATCGCTAATAAGAGCATTAATAATTCTACAAACCTGGGCGGGTTGTATTGACTAGATAAAACAAAGCTGTTGAACCAAAAAGACCAAAATCTCATATTTCAGTACTAAGTTAAGAGTTAGGAGTTAAGAGTTAAGAGTTAAGAGTTATATCTAGTCAGTGCTGATTGAGGAATTAAAGTTGTGAGATATGAAGCAGCTTTCCATTCAAAACTCTTAACTATTAATTCTTCATCGGAGGCGGAGCGTTTCCGGCTCCGCTCCTAACTTTTAACCTCTAGCTCCTAATTTTTGACCTGTGCCGTTCTTTTGTGCAGTATCACTTTCTGGTAGTTCGACGCCAAAGACGCGGCTAAAAACTTTGGCAACTTTATAGCCAGAATCAATCGATTCTAAAGGGTCTTTCCGCAGTCTGTGACGCAAACATAGCGTAATTACACGATGGATATCATCAACTGTAACTTCAGTGCGTCCTTCATAAGCTGTTAACGCTTTGGCAGCGCGGTTACTAACAATGTCACCCCGCAAACCATCTACATCCAGTTCTGAACAGACTTCAGAAATTTTCACCCGCAGATCGTAGTCAATTTTCACTTCTAGCAAAAGCTGTTGAGCATTGACAATTTGCTGTTGTAATGCTTCTTGCTGGGATTTATAGTTTTCGAGAAATACTGGCGGGTTTTGGTCAAAATCCGCCCGTTGTTCTACGATTTGCACCCGCAAAGCTGGTTCTTTGACTGTGTGAATTTCTGCGTGCATCCCAAAGCGATCGAGCAGTTGGGGGCGTAGTTCGCCTTCTTCTGGGTTTCCAGAACCCACAAGCACGAAACGCGCTGGATGACGAATAGAAATACCTTCTCGTTCTACAGTGTTCCATCCACTAGCAGCGGAGTCGAGTAACACGTCTACAAGGTGGTCATCTAGTAAGTTGACTTCATCCACATAAAGAATGCCCCGGTTAGCCTTTGCCAGTAGTCCCGGTTCAAAAGCTTTGACACCTTCAGATAAAGCTTTCTCGATGTCGATTGTGCCACAAACTCGGTCTTCTGTAGCTCCTAGCGGCAGGTCTACCATTTGGACTTTTTTGTGAGCTACGGGAATCTCCGCCCCTTGTTCTAACAGTTGGCGGACTTCATCGCTCATCAAGTCAGGGTCGCTAGGATCGCTACTGAAGGGGTCATTAGCAACCACAGAAATTTCTGGTAGCAGATCCGCCAGCGCCCGGATAGTTGTGGATTTCCCGGTGCCGCGATCGCCCATAATCATTACACCCCCAATTTTGGGGTCAATCACGTTCAATAGCAGCGCCAGTTTCATTTCTTCCTGGCCCACAATTGCCGTAAAAGGAAATACTACGCGACGCGCACTTGCCGTGGATTGAGCAGTTGGACTCACTAAATTACCTTAACAATATTTTTCTTATTACAGTTCTTTATTGTGACACAGGTAGGGCATGGGGGAATGTGAAGATCGGGAGTAGGGGAGCAGGGGAGCAGGGGAGCAGGGGAGTAGGGGAGCAGGGGAGCAGGGGAGCAGGGGAGACAAGGGGGACAAGTCTCTCCCAAGTCTCCCCCCTCTTCCTCGTCTACCTTGTCTCTTCTCCATGCCCCATGCCCCATGCCCCATGCCCCATGCCCCATTCCCTATACCAATATCTATTGGGCACAAATGCTTATTAACTGCGTCAACTACCTTAATTTGTCTGTTTTAGTTTTTTGGTGCAAAAGTTCCATAAGCAAGGAACGAACAACTACCAACTCATCAATTCTGTACTAAGCATAAATACTTGTAAACTATATGGTTAGTAGATTCAATCGTAAAAACGAGCAATGGCGTGTGTGGGTAGTTAATGCATCATTCAAATTTATGAAATCATCTTTTCTTGTTCAAAGTTGGCGGCGACTATTCAAGTCTTTTTTTCCCATTCTCATTTTAATATCCTTTGTTACTGTATTGCTGGTGGACAGTTTCACCCCTGCGATCGCACAGATACCTCGTCAGGAAATTCGCGGGGTTTGGATGACCACTAATGATTTTGACACCCTCAAAAATCGAGACAAGGTGCAAGATGCAGTGAGTCAACTGCGGCGGATGAACTTCAACACAATTTATCCTGTGGTGTGGAATTCTGGCTATGTGATGTATCCTAGTGCCTTAGCACAACGTGCAGGTATTCAACCTTTTGTCTACAAAGGTTCAGATGGACATGATATTCTGGCAGACCTGATTACTCAAGCCCATCGCCAAGGATTGCTAGTGATTCCCTGGTTTGAGTTTGGTTTCATGGCTCCCCCAACCTCAGAACTAGCAATGAATTACCCGGATTGGTTCACACAAAAGCAAGATGGTAGTCAAACTTCAAACAGTGCGGCTGGTGAAGTGATGTGGCTCAATCCGTTCCATCCAAAAGTGCAACAGTTTATCACTAATCTTGTGCTAGAAACTGTTACTCAATATGATGCCGATGGCATTCAGTTTGACGATCACATGAGTTTGCCTCACGAGTTTGGCTACGACCAATATACAGTTGCTTTGTACACCAAAGAAACGAAGAATCCTCCCCCAAAAAATTCCCAAGATGCGGCATGGGTAAAGTGGCGGGCAGATAAGATTACGGCATTCATGGGAAAACTTAACCAAGCTGTGAAGCAGAGAAAACCCCAGGCGATTTTCTCTGTTTCTCCTAATTACTATGATTTTGCTTACAAGTTTCACTTGCAAGATTGGCTAGGTTGGATGCGACAAAATATTGTGGACGAGTTAATTGTGCAAATTTATCGTCCGGATCTAAAAAGTTTTGTGGCAAATATTTCCCGCGCAGAAATTCAAGAAGCGCAACAAAGAATTCCAACTGGAGTTGGGATTATGACAGGGTTACGAAATAACCCAGTTCCTATGCAGCAAATTAAGTCTCAGGTGCGGGCTGCCCAAGAACGGGGTCTAGGCGTAACCTTCTTTTATTATGAAAGTCTTTGGAACGACGATCTAGAATCTTTAACTGAGCGACAAGCTGGATTTAAAAATTTTTTTCCATCTCCTGCACTCCGCGCCAGAGCTGAATAACTTTTCTGTTTAAGATAATGTTAATGAGTTCGTAGTAAGGACTTTAATCCTTATTTTCTAAGCAATAAAGTGCTTACTACAAACTTTTCATTACTAGCTTGATATAACTTCTTGCTTCCCACTCCCTACTCCTAACTCAGCATGACAATCTTCTACCGAAGTACGTTGTCGCATAGCACTAACTAAAGTCTCATAGCTAGACCAATTTTCTTGCAATAGAGTTTTTGCCTGGAGAGCATGAAACCGCATTTTCTGCTGATAAACTGATTCAGAAAAGCCTAACATTGTCAAGACTCCGATCAACTTGCTTTTATCATCAGTTCCACCCTCAGCATTATTAAAAACCAGAGTTTCAGCAGCAATACCCGCCATCCAAACAGTGCAGTAGCGGTCTAGCATTTGGGCGCTGATTTTACCCACTTCTAGTTGAGATGCTAATTCGCCATCGTCAAAGCTAACGCCGCCTTGGCCAGGTTGTCCCTGTTTCCAGGCTTCCCAAGCGCTGAGTGTGTAGCCAGTAACGGGAATACCCAACAGGTAAGCAACTAAGAAATGTCCTGCTTCGTGGTGGACGATGCGATCGCGGTGTTCTTTTGAAAAACCAGCAATCCAATCTACAAAGATAGTACCACCCTTGCCTTGCAAGCTGAAACTATCTAATGTCGCGATGCCTAAGATGGTGAAGGTAGCAAGTGCTGGTACTGCCGGAGATAAGTTGAAGAATGGCCCCACCAATACCGATAGGGTCATGAGAAAGATAGATATTGCAACTAAATTTAGGCTAGTTTGGCTCATTGAGAGTTTTCTGAATGCAACTTAATATTTCTTTATTATGTAGGAATTAATGTATATTTAATTGTTTAGGTGTGGATTTGTGATTTTGGTTGATTAATTTCTTCTTTGGAAGTCCCTTAGTTCTCAATGCGATAACGTATCAACTGCTTTATTGCTGTTATTGGTAATCCTAAAGCTTGAGCGATCGCAGCATCGACTTGAGCGAATTCAGTCACAGGAAACTCAAATTCCATTTCCTTTAAAACCGAATCAGCAGTGTAAACTTTAACTTCAGTCAACTTTTGTTTGCGTTGAATTACAGCTTCAATAGACATGACAGCTAGTGAAACAGAAAACTGAATTTGATGTTTTGAGTCGGCGTGAATTTGGGCGGTTGGATCGTAGGTATAGCTCAATACTTGATGCGTTAGCAAACCCGTACTCAACCAAAAAAACAATCCGATTAAGGGTATTGGCAGCCAAAACTCTAGTCCTAAGTTAATGAGAAATTGCAACCAACGGGGTCGAGCCATAATACAGAAAAAGTTTGATGATTAATTCATCATAGGAAAAAGAAAAAAAGTACAGCGACATAATGAATGAGAATTTTACTTGTAGAGGATGATGTTACTCAGTTACAACCACTACAGGGTGCGCTATCGAAAGTCGGACATATTGTAGATGGTGCTGAAGATGGTGAAACAGCCCAATGGTTAATGCAACAGAGAGACTACGATCTGTTAATTTTAGATTGGATGTTGCCCAAAGTGAGTGGTGTTAGTCTGTGTCAACAGTATCGTCAAGCAGGAAAAACGGCTCCAGTGCTGATTCTCACAGCTAAAGATGCAATTTTGGATAAAGTATCTGCTTTAGATGTTGGTGCAGATGACTATCTAGTTAAACCCTTTAGTTTGCTGGAACTGTTGGCAAGAGTACGAGCACTGGGACGCAGAGCGCCACTCTGGCAAGGCGACACGCTAGAGTTAGCCGACCTACAACTTCATCTCAACACTCTAACGTTACAACGCCAGGAAGTTACAGTCCAGTTGTCGGGTCGAGAGTTTCAATTGCTAGAATATTTCTTTCGACATCCCAGGCAGGTACTTACTCATGACCAAATCGAACAAGCACTTTGGGAGTGGAATATACAACCAGACAGTAAAGCGATCGCCATGTTAGTGCATCGACTGCGGCAGCGCTTACAGATGGTGAAAGCAGAAGATTGGCTGCAAACCGTTTACGGTATGGGATATAGATTGCTTGCTCCTGAATCATGCGATCGCTAATCCCTAACATGTTCAACCGGAGTAGGCGTAACCTAGCTCGCTGGTTTACGCTCTCTATGGGAAGTATTTTGGCGATCTTCGCGACAATACTTTACTTTTTAGAAGTAAAAGAGCAATTGCGGGCATTTGACCAAGAACTTTACAATACAACTCAGTTGATGGCGGCTGGCGTTGAAGATGGACTTTACCAAGAACAGCAACGTATTAGTCTTGAAGATGTCCCCATCTTGGGTGGTGAAGCTTTGCCCTTTGACAATAAAATTATTTATGCCCGTTGGTACACTCCCAAAAAGCAATTACTAGAGTTTTTTGGTGTCATTCCATCAGAGCAGTTAAATAATCGATTAGGATTTCAAACAATTGAGTCAAGCGATCGCGTTTTTACCAGTGTTCGCCAAAATAAACAGCTGCGTCAATTAACAGTTCCTGTTTTTCAGGATAAACAATTAATTGGCTATCTAGAGATAGCCGCTTCTTTAGCGCCTGTTGAAGAAACTTTATGGTCGTTGAGACTGTTTTTAATAGTAGGTGTACCCATTGCTTTAAGCGTAATTGGTTTGACGGGGTGGTTTCTTGGTGGAATGGCCATGCAGCCAATTCGCCAAGCCTACGAGCAATTACAGCGTTTTACAGCCGATGCTTCCCACGAGCTACGGACACCCCTTCAGGCAATTCGGAATCATGCTCAGTTTAGTTTGCTCGAACCAATCGATCCCAATCAACAGCAAAGTTCCCTGGAAAATATTGACCAGATTGCTGAATCAATGGGCATGTTGATTAGTGATTTATTATTTTTAGCTCGAAATGAAGGACAGTTAAAGCCAGAGGCACTTCACCTCGTCAATTTGGTTAGCTGGCTGGGAGCATTAGTAGAGGAATACACTCACTCAGCAAAGGTAAAAAACTTAGAATTCACCAGCGAATTTCCTGAACAATTGGTAATGTTGAGAATAAATCCAGATTTAATGCGGCAAGCAGTAACAAATCTTCTTAGTAATGCCTGCCGCTACACGCCGTCTGGAGGTAGAGTTTGCTTACGAGTCTTCTTTGAGTCTCGTTGGGTAGTAATTGAAGTACACGATAGCGGTATTGGGATTCCAGAGGCAGATTTACCGCATATCTTTGAGCGGTTTTATCGAGTAGATAGTGTGCGATCGCGCCATACAGGAGGCTTCGGGTTAGGATTAGCGATCGCTCAACAAATTGTCCAGGTACATGAAGGACAAATTATCGCAATCAGCCGTTTGGATGAAGGCTCTACATTTCAAATCAAGCTACCCTTCACGCTTAAACCTTTACCATAACGAGCAATTCATACTGGGCAAGCAAAGATTTTAATTAGACCTCTTGGCAAAAGTACTTTTTGCACTCTCGTGGGTAAAGGTTAAAGGTTAAAGAGGAAGGGAAAATACAAAACCTTTACTCTTTCCCCCCGCCCCTTATCGCCAGAAGAGACCCCACCTTCCCCTTTTCCCGACAAATGCCAAGAAGTCTATTGTTTGTTAGTGAAGGAATTTCTTGGCTTAAGACCGTGCTGTTACTTTCTTGTTACTTTTATCCGGCAATCTGAAAATAAGCGTGAGTTACACATCAGATTGGAGGTCTTAACAAATGAATTTCAATCCTATACCCAGCATCGTTTTAACTAGCTTGTTTGCCTTGCTAATTTCTTTTGAGGTGGAAGCGCAGAAAGCACCAAACCAAATTGACAATTTGCCAAACGCTCGTGTTACTACTATCTCCGGTCAAGTTACTAAGCTTTTAGATGACGAGTTCATTCTCAACGATGGTAAGGGACAAATCATTGTTGAGGCAGAACCTCATTTGGGGCAACCCATTAACCTCTCTGTAGGAGAACAAGTCACCGTAGTTGGCAACTATGATAACAATGAGTTCAATGCCCTTAGTATTACTCGTGCCAACGGTGAAACTATTCAAATTCATGACGATTAAATCTCCGATACTTCAGGTTGTTCCCATGAATCTAATTTTGATTGCTGAAGACTAACCGGCGTTGCTGAATCAAGGAATGATTCTTGTAGGGTGGGCGACACGAGAGCCTCGAAATACAAGGGATGGGCATCTTGCCCATCTCACAAAACTAGCAAAATCATCCCGCTTTCTCTGCAACGCCGACTAATCTTGTTTGCTGTTTTTTTCTCTATCACTAGAATGATGGCTACTTTTCCAGTCGCAGACATAATGTGACCTTAGTAGGTATAAAACATCAAATAGGATAGGAGATGAATGTGGCTGAAGAATTTAAAAAAGGCGATCGCGTTGAATGGAACACTTCACAAGGTAAGACAACTGGCAAAGTTGTAAAGAAGCTCACTTCACCTACAGATATTAAAGAACATCATATTGCTGCAAGTGAAGATAACCCTGAGTACTTAGTTGAAAGCGATAAGACAGGGAAACAAGCTGCTCACAAGCCTGATGCTCTGAAGAAAGTAGAGGAGTAATGCTTAGTTATGAGTAAAGATGTTAAAGCCGTGGTTGACGAGTTTTATCAAGTTGTCAATATGACACCTAAAGAACTAGAGTCTTGGCTAGATACGGATGAGTCACAAACTGTCGGACAAAAGGATGGCGACGATGAGTCAATCGGTCATAAATCTGGACAGCGTATCATCCAGCTATTGCAGAAAAAGGATGATTACACCGACGACGATCTTTCGCACATGAAGAAAGTTATTAGTTACGTCCATCGTCACATGGCACAGAAGCCATCGGGTGATTTGGAACACACACGCTGGTGCTATTCTTTGAAAAATTGGGGACACGATCCACTTAAGTAAAGTACTTTGTAGCCTGCCATTTAGGTGGGCAAATTCCTGCGATCGCTCTTAGTGCTTACGCCGCAGAAACCACACAAAAACAGGTTTTTACAGCCGGATTTCAACTCCATATCGCTAAACCAGCCGATCCTGCCAGATTGGTAGCTGCGATCGCATCTCTTGTGAAGAATTGAACTTTTAAAAGTCATCAGGTTTGAAGCACGCAGACTAAGTAAATTGGTGAGAATAATTCAAACTATATTAACTAATGTAAAAAATATTGAAATTAGTTTCTAGTGAGCGGCTCCAGCCCTTACTACAAACCTTTAATTATTTATGCCATCCTACTTAAGAGAAAAACTTACGCGCTTACAGTGGGATTATATAGTAAGGATGTAAACACGTTGTTTGTCCATCTCTAACCTAGTTCTACACTTGTCACAGCAAAGATGCGATTAATAGGTAAACTAGGAATTTCTTTAGTGTACATCCGAGCAGTTTGAGAGACTGGCTGCAATTGGTAACGTTGAACTAGGTCAATCGCTTGTAGATTTGCATCCGGCACATCAAAAAACACTGGAGCATGAGGATTTTGTGCAAGCAAGGCTTGAAACAATGCTTCAGCAATCTGTTCGTCATTAGCAAATAGTGGCCCAACCCTAAAACCTGTATGGGCAGGTCGGATAACTCCGTAACCAGCAACAGATCCATTTTTGAGAAACCCGAAAGCAATACTTTCTGGCTGTTCAATCCAATGTTGCAGAAACAGCGATCGCTTAGAAGGAAAAAATTGGCGATCGTAAGCCACCAAATCTTCAAAAGGCACTGTTTTCAGATCCACGATTCCAGCAGGCACAACACCGCCACCTACCCCTTCATAACGAATATGGTTATAAGCGATTTTGAAACCAGACTTTTTGTAGTTATCTTGTTGAGCTACTGCACCATCCAAGCCGATGTTACGATCGGCACCCAGATAGTCCATTGCTGTCTTCCAAATTTTTATACCCAACCCCTGCCCACGAAACTGGGGTTTCACAACGTAAAAACCTATAACGGCAAAGTGTGGATCGTAAGCAACAGCAGAAATGCACCCCACCGGCTCACCATTCAACTCACCCAAGAAAAAACCGCTCTCGTCAGTTTGATAAAAAGATTGAGCATCATACTTTCCTGGATTCCAACCTTCGGTTGCTGCCCAAGTAATCGCCAAATCCATTTCCGACCTTTTCATTGAGCGGACGACGAAATTCTCAGTGGTCATAATATCTTCTTACTGCTAGGCTGTTAACTATTTAACTTTGCTTTTGCAAACTAAGTGATAACTCTTAATATTACTTTTTTGTATAGCTGCGACTTCTAGTCGCTTGAGCATCTTTTATTCAAAAAATACTGTCTATTACCATATACTAATACACGATTTTGCAAGTGCGATCGCCATTTTTTTAGCGGTGATTTAAAGATTTTAGGGAAATTCTGACAAATCAAGAGTGAGACTTTGTGCGACACAATTCTAAATAAATTAGTCATGCTTTTGTCACAATTTTGCAATAGCTCTGTGAATATAACCCAATTTATCCCACTATTTTGCAACGCCAATTATTCTTGCAGACGAGCAATTACACAGTGCATAACTTTAATTTCATTAACAATTCGATCCAGTTCTGTAGAGAGGGGAGTTTGTTCTCGAACGGCTTGTAATGTGGGAGTTAAAGTGTTGGAATTGGTAGCAATCTCTGATAACCGAGCAGTATGTAGCTGTTGGATTTGGTTGTGAATTGCTTCGAGATCGCTATCTAGCGCTGGTAATGGTTGGGGTGAGTGTCCCTGTCCAAGAGCATCTGCTAAGTTTTCCAAAACTTGGACAATGGTATCGGCAAGTTGCTTGAGTTCAGTAAATTGGTACTCGCCGCTAAATTCCCGCAGATGTTCTGCCAAAGTTGTTACCGAACTGAAAAAGCCACGAATGTATGCCATCAACGTCATTACAGGTTCGATTTCTCCCTGAATATGACGAGGTTCGCTGAACAATCGTTGAGCTGCGGCGTTAGCGTTGACGTTTTCTAGTGCTGCTTGGTGGCGTAGCATATTGATAGAATCAGCAAACGCATTATGTTCTGGATGGAGATAGTTAGCTATTACTTGCTGAAAGTAAGCAAGATTAGCTCGAATTGTCTTTTCCAGTTGTGCAGGAAGTTGCTGTCGTTCCCAACGCGGGAAAAGCAAATAGCTACCAAGCAGTGCTAAGGCACCCCCAGCAAAGCTATCGAAGATCCGCAATACTCCAACCTGCCAGCCACCTGCACTAATCATGTTGAGTAGCAATATGATGGCGGGAGTGAGTAGTATGGTGAATATACTGTAGCTTAACGATCGCACCGACATCGCCACAAACACCAGCAGCAGGAAACAAACTGCGATCGCCAATTGATTCTTAACTAGTAAAATCAGAGCAATGCCAATAATTCCACCTAAAATAGTACCGATGACTCTTTGGACTGTTGTCTGTGACGTTCCGCCAAAGTTGGGTTTGAGTGCAACTAAAGCTGTGAGCGTGATCCAGTAGCCTCTAGGTAGTTGGAATAGCGAGGCAATTAATTCAGCAAAAGTTACGATCAGTGCGAGGCGCAACGCATGACGAAAGAGGACTGAATCAAAAGTGAAGTTATTTCGCAGCGTATCAATGATTGTAGAACGTTCTGGTTGGGCTGGAGGGGAAATATCTCGTTGGGTAATGCTGTTACGCAGTTTTCCTTGGCTTAAATCTGTAACAATCTCTGCATCAGTATGAATTTGCTCTACTAGCTTTGTCAGACTGGCTGTAATTTTCCCAAGGTTGAGGAGATCGGAATAATCATCTGTTTGAGCATTGATAGTTTGATTGAGGACTTGCGAACGCAGAACTTGCCTTTGGTGTTCTAGTGCTTCAAGACTCCGATCGAGATCCCCTAAGTGAGGTGAGTTTTTTCCTTTGGCAATCGCTTCTGATAATATTTGCAGAGCAATTGCTGACTGTTGTATCACTTGTTGAATTTCTGGTTGTAACCGAGAAAATAATTGATGTTCGGATGCGATCGCTAATAGTTCGTTCAGTGCGACAACAGAATTAACAATTTGATTAACATCCTCGATTAATACGAGTAACTGATTTCCTCGTAGGTTAGCTCCTCTTTGCCTAGTCCAAATAGTTGTCCAGACGCTACGGGCAGATATCAAGTTTTGAATAACTGTATCCTGAGCTTGCAAAAATCGCTGTTCCCACTCCTGACGATCCTTTGGATTTAATGCTCTGTGGCCTACCAAGTCCACAAAATTGCTTAATGAGAAATAACAGTTAGCAACTATCTGCATTGCAGGTACATAAGGACGCACCACCCACAGTCCTAATGACAGGACAGTTGTCCATGTTCCACCAGCCAGACATAGCCCACAATGTTGAATAAGAGTAGGCAAATTAGAAAATGCAGCAAATCTAGCCAGCGCAATCACAAACATGATCGAAGTAATCAAGCTGACAGATGCAGCCACGTTGCCATAGAGATTCGCTAAACCTGCGATAAATATTACCAAGAACGTGGTCGGGACAGCTAACCAGAGATGACTGCTAACCAGACTTGCGATTAAAAACATCACAGTTACCCCAATCGTAGCTGCGATCATCGCGATCGCTCGCTGACGGTAGGCTCCCTCAACATTCACCATCCCAACAAACCAAGCTGCCATAGTGGCGATCGCACTTTCAGCAGTATGACCTGTAATGATGCCAATTCCAATCGGGACACCCAGTACAAAAAGGCTACGCAATCCAGAGGAAAGGGCGGGTTTACCTGGCTGGAGTTGAAACTGCTGCAACAACCAACCCAGAGGACGTTTATCTGTAAATGACATTATGAGACTGGCGATTATAACAAAGCGCGATCGCTTCTTACAGCATTTTAGCCAGATATAACTGCGTGGAGGATGGCTTTATATTCGCTCCAATATAAAATCACTCCAATACTACTATTCTATCGATATACCAATACACGTAAGGGAGGCGATTAAACAATGGCGCATTTACTGACAATGGTTTCCAGCCCATTCTGTACCTGCTCAAGTTCTTGGCGCTTTTGGTAAATCCACATCTTTTCAGCCTCACGTTGTTCCAGGGTTTCGTTGTGAGCTTTTTCCTGCTGTTCTAGGAGATTTTCGTAAAGTGCGATCGCTTGTGCGATTACTCGACTAGCTGATTCAACTCGGCTATTAAAAACTGAGCCAACTATTTCATCTAATTTTTCGGAGAATTTATCCATTGATTCATCGAATTTTTCAAATCCTAGTTCAAAAATTTTTCCCTTTATTTGGTCTTTTAGTCCATCGAAATCTAGCATTCCTAAACCAAACGAACCCGCAATTGCAGCAGCTACACTTGCAACAATTACGGCAATAAAACCAAGTCCTGTAAATACAATTAATCCAGCAGCTAAAGCACCACCTATTCCAACACCACCGCCAAATCCTCCCATACCCATAAAGTCATCATTTATACCATTAATTGAAAGTTTAAGCTGTTGACTGAAATTTGTTTGTATATGTTCGTCAAGGCTTTGAAACTGACCTTGAATTGCATCTAGTTCATACGCAATACTAGTTTCTAAATACTTAAGATTTTTTTGCAAAATTACATCTTTAAGTTTTGTATTTCCCCATTCATCTATTTCTTTTGACAAGTCTCTAATAAATTGATTTGTATAATCTCTAATGAGTTTGTCTTGGCTCCAAACAGGGCTGTGTTCAGAATGCCAGTGTTGACTTTTATTAACCATGCGATCGCCTAATTCTTCACGCCATTCATCCCAAGATTCAGCAATTTGCTCAAACACTAATTCTATAAGTTGATCTGCCAATAGATGGATTCTGACATCGCGCCCACTAGCTTCTCCTATTTTTTCTAAAATTTTCTGCTTTTCTGCTTCAGAAATTTGAATTTTTCCATCTAAAGTACCATTCGATTTATATAGCCCATCTAAACCTTTTTCAATAACTCTATTTATTTGACTAATAGAGTGCTTAATTTTTACTCTTCCACTATCAAACGTCAAAAACTTCTCAATAGACTGAGTAAAATTTTGGAACGCCTTGAAATACTCATCTTCATTCCCTCGTAAAATTGCATCCAGTGCAGCTTGAGCAGAAATAAAATGAACACGGTTTTTACCTGCAACTATAGGATTTTGACCTTGTACAAATCTTTCGATCCTCTGTTGCACTTGCTCACGTCCTTTTTCACTACGCACTAAATCTATAAAATTTCCTACTACAAAAAGATTGTTAGCAGGTTCATTTTCTTTACCATGATTTAGTTGAGTTCTCACATCCTGGAGTAAATCGCGTTCTACCTGAGTTAGAGAACGGGAGGCATTAGTTAGGAATATAACTGCATCCGTGTCCTTCAGCAGTTTTTGAGTAATGGCAGTGCGGTCAGGGTGTTCGTTTAATCCTGGAGAATCTACAATTTCTACCCCACTACTACATAAGTCTAAATCAGGATGCTCAAAAACAATTTCATCAATTTCATCATGTGCTAGTTCATCACTGAGACATCCAAGTGCTGCATCTTCTGAAATTGTTGCTTTTAGTTGATATTGCTCAAAAGGAATTTCTTCTTCTTGCCCATCTTTATAACGACAGACTACCCGCTTTTGGCTTCCATATTTTAAAACTGTTACTATCCCACTACAAGGAATCTCTCTCGCAGGTTGAATTTCCTCACCTAGTAAGGCATTAAGTAAAGTTGATTTTCCTTGACTAAACTCGCCTAGTACTGATAGCCGAAAGCGCTGGGATTGTATTTTTTGAGATACTTTCCCTAACTCCTTCATCAAAGTGTGAGGTAAGAAGCCACGATTGGTACAGTCTTGGATTATCTGAAATAACTGATAACAACAATTGTCTACTTGTTTGCGATATTCTTGAAACTTTTTCAATTCTCCGTAAGATACATTTATGTGTGGTTTGGTTATTTTGTTTTTTGGTTTAGCAGGTAAAGTGGCTAACATATCACTAGCAGCCTTAACAAATATAGTATCCAATTCTTGAAAACGAGCAGGATTGAGTAAAAAATGTACTTCATCTAAAGCAATAGGCTCCAGATTTTCTTGATGAGTAAAACCAGCTTCTAAAATTGCTAAATGTTGTGATTTAATGCCTAAGTGCTTGGCAAGTATCTCCAAATATTTTTTCTCGTGGGGGTCAATTTCACCATCTGCTGCTGACATTTCATAGCCAAAGCTAATTAACAAAAGCTTTTCTGACTCTGAAAGTGGAGCCGCTAAGGATAGTAAGTTATTAATTTGCTTATAAACTTGATTTTCTTTGACTCCCTTAATCATCAAATGTGTCAACTTACGCACATCACTTTCTGGATTGCTAAATCGATAAAGGGTTGTTAATAAACGTTGCTTTTCTGACTCTGCTACTATGCCATCTACAAATATCACTCCCAGCAGTACCGTAACTAAATTTGCCAGAAATATCACAGGTGGCGTGAGATTCTTTTGAGTCAGTTTTTGTCCGGTAATCTGCGACAATAGCTCAACAGTCTGAGAGCTAACTAGTGAAGTATCCATAAATTATGTAAGGTGAGAAAGTTTTTCAGGCTTAGTATGCCCAGATTTAGACAAAATTAATTGATATACCGAATAAATACGGTTATATTTACTTTTTTATACCAGTTAGGCTCAAGAAAATTAGCTTTTAGCAACCTAAAAATATGCTGTTTCAATTTGCGCCTGCAATTCAAGCTGGTATTGATGCTGGGAGATATCTACAAGTCTTTAGCAATGGAGTACCCATAAGCATGGTTAGAGATAAAGTTAGCGGGCAGTTTATTGCCCATGCTATTGGTGCTACTGTTAACAACAGTCCTTTATCTCCACTGATGGCAGCTTCTAATCTAGTAACCAGTGGGATGCAAATGTATCAAACTCAGCAAGGTTTTACGGCTGTACTGAATGGCTTGCAAACTATACAAAGTAGCTTGGGTGTGCTGCAAGCAACTACAGCTTTGATTGGTGTGGGAACGATCGCAGGTGTAGCATTAACAGCAGTCAACCTGCATCAGACATTGAAATTAAGAAAAGAAGTAGAGCAATTAAGGCTGGAAGTCAAAAACGGTTTTATTGACTTGAAACAAGCTTTAAAAGACCAAGGAGTAGAAATTAGGCAAATAATCGAGCAAGTAGCTCAAGATATTAAATTTGAACAACATCGCACAGTTTTAGTGAGGGCGTATGGAGTGTTTATCCAGGCGATGAACCGCTTCCGTTCAGCGATGCAATTGCAAGATTTCAGCCGGAGAAACGCTGAGATTGATGGCGTGAGGGGAATGTTATTTGCGGCTTTAGCAGATTACAGCAACCCCCATTTACTGGAAGAAACCTGTGCAGCTGGTCAGCTACGCAGACTCGAATGCGCTTGGGCAATTGAACAGGCGATTGTTGCAACTTATCAAGTACAGAATGAAGTTTCAGCAGTGAGCGATCGCTTGTCTCATCTCCAAGATAAAATCTGTCAAGATGCTCTCACCGTGATTAATCGCTGCGAATCACATGATGAGCTTGATTTTCTCTTTCCCGAAATTATCCGCATTAAAAATCATGATTTAGCAGTATTGGATTCGTGGCAAAATCATGTTGATTGGATGCGATCGCTTCCTTCATCAGATTTAAAGCTTTTAAGTAGTGCTGATTTTAATAGTCCAGAGACTCACTACTCCACAATCAATGTAGCAGAACCGCCAGAACAATTAGTATATGAGAGTTTAGCCGAAAAATCTCATTTCTATTCGCTTCGTGACCAGTTACTATTTATATTCGAGCCTGAACTACGTCGAGAGTATGAATTTTATATTAGCGATCGAGCTGGAATTACTGGTTATAAAACATTAGTTACATCTAATTTGCAACAGGCATCAGACTTAACTGTTGGTAATCTTTATTACTATTTTAAGGTGAGAGATGAATCTAAAGATGAGACAGAGTTAGTTTCAGCTAACTAAAACACATACAGAAATTCTTGAAGTAACTATTTTCTCAAGTCCGCATAGGCGGACTTTTTTATATAGCTGCGACTTTCAGCTACTTAAGCATTATTTACTCAAATACTACTGTTATATTACCAATTTGCTCTTTTATTTTATTTTGTGATTAGGCAAATTTTGCTAAACCTGATTCAAGAATTTTTCGTTTTATTCCTGTATCTTGTTGTCAATCTACCCAATTTGTAAATTTATTTATACTAGATACAAATAGAGAACTATGGAGACTGGCAATGCAGATGGTTGAAAACAACTATACATATCGAAAAATACAAACAGTTTTCTCTCATTTATTTACTCTCAAACAGATGCTTGAGTTTTTAGATTAACTATTAAAATTAGCTCAAAAATAATTGAGAAAAGTTCATCTTTCATTAAGATTAAGTCATCATAGTCATCATTTTTATCCCCAGAGACTCGAACAAAAGAAAATCGCGCTCGTAAATTTATTTTTTTTAGCGATCGCATCTTTGCTAGTTTATTAGTTCAAATGTACTATATTGCTTACTCAAGTTTCGGGTGGGTGTCGGTAAAATTGGATGTATATCAATCACCATAAAGGTTTGAAGTTTAGCACTCCTGACTAGTCTAAACTCCAGTATTGAGTGGAAAACGTTTTAGTCAATTTTGCGAAGTTTCGGTTAAAAAGAAAAAAGTCATTATTGACACCATCAAAAAAAACCGAAAACAGTTATAAATATATCTTGGGTGAAAAAGTACTTAAGTTCTGTGCTAAATCTATCTTTGTCTGTAGAGGAATTTGGGTATGCTAAGACGCAAGCGCGGAGTTATACTCACTTCTGTCGGTTTACAGAAGTTTGAGGAAGCAAGGCACAAGTTTGAGTTTCGAGATAATTTTGGCAAGAGATTTACTCTTGAAGAGTTAAGCTACCGCACTAACTTAGATCCTCTAACAATTAGAAAAGTTTTGAACCGTAGGAAGGGAGTCGACAAGCGAACACTTGAGGCTCTCTTTCTTGGTTTTGATAGCTGCCTATGCGAAGGCTACTATTCGACCTCAGACCCCAATTGCCGTCAAGATTGGGGGGAAGCTGTTTCTGTTTTAGCATTTTACGGACGTACAGAAGAACTCAGTACTCTGGATGAGTGGTTGCTGAAGGATAGCTGTCGATTAGTGACCATTCTCGGAATGGGTGGAGTAGGGAAAACTAGTCTGTCGATCAAATTGGCAGAACTAATGCAAGACAAATTTGATTGTATTGTCTGGCGATCGCTGTATGACGCTCCACCCATTGATACATTCTTGGGTAGCATCATTCAGTTTCTGTCTGACGAGCAAGAAACTGAGGCAGAATTGCCGGAAAGCGTTAGTGATAAGATTTCCCAGCTGCTTAACTACTTTAAGGAAATGCGCTGCTTGGTCGTGTTCGATAATGTAGATGCTGTATTACGTGGTGGGAGTCGAGCAGGACAATACAGGGTTGGATATGAGCAGTATGGCGAACTCCTCAAACGAGTAGGTAAATCAGATCACCAGAGTTGCTTGATACTCACAACGCGAGAAAAACCGAAAGAGGTCGCCTCTCTAGAAGGAGAAGCCTTGCCAGTGCGAACTTTGCGATTGGGTGGACTAAAAGAAGGAGAGGGAGAGGAAATTCTTAAGAGTAAGAGGCTCAAGGGTTTAGAAACTCAATTCAGCGCACTGGTTATACGCTATGGAGGCAATGCCTTAGCCTTAAAAATTGTCGCAACTACAATTCAAGATTTATTTGATGGTTATATTTCTGAGTTTTTAAAGGAGGAAACCACCGTATTTGGCGATCTTCGCGACCTATTAGACCAGCAATTTGAGCGTTTATCTGATGAGGGAAAGCATGTAATGTACTGGCTAGCGATTAATCGGGAGCCAGTGAACCTCTCTAAGTTACGAGAAGATTTAGTATCGCCTTTTCCACAACTGAATTTAGTTGAAACGCTGGAATCTTTGGGACGGCGATCGCTCATTGAACGACATACAACTTGCTTCACCCTACAGCCAGTCGTCATGGAGTACGTGACAAGTCGCTTGGTTGAACAAGTTTGTGAGGAGATTGCTAACCAGGAGTTTTCGCTTTTTAAAAGCCATGCTCTGATCAAAGCTACCGCCAAAGACTATGTAAGAGAGACTCAAATTCGTCTGATTCTCTATCCCGTGATTAACAGGTTAATTCCAGTCTTTGAAGGCAAAAAAAACTTGGAATATCAACTGACTCAAATTTTACTCAAGCAGCAACAGAAGTCACCTTTGGAGCCGGGATATGTAGCAGGTAATATTTTTAACTTACTCAATCAGCTAGGAACTAATTTAACGGGCTATGATTTCTCTGGTCTAACCATTTGGCAGGCTGACCTACGAGATGTAAATTTACAAAATACAAACTTTGCTTACGCCAATCTAGCCAAGTGTACGTTTACTGAAACTTTTGGTGCTATTCATGCGGTAGCTTTTAGTCCTGATGGAGAACTTCTGGCGGTAGGTGACAGTAATGGAGAAATTCATCTTTACCAAGTTAGCGATGTGCAACCAGTCTTCATCTGCACGCGACACAAGAGTTGGGTAACATCACTGACGTTCAGCCCTGATGGTAAGATTCTCGCTAGCGGCAGCACAGATTACACAATAAAGCTATGGGATGTTAGTACTGGTCAGTGCCTTCGCACCTTAGAAGGGCATACAAATGAGGTTTGGTCGGTTGCATTTAGCCAAGATAATTGCACATTAGCAAGTGGCAGCGATGACTGCACCGTGAAGCTATGGAATAGCAGCACTGGAGAATGCTTGAAAACACTTGAGGGACATCTTAGTTGGGTACTCTCTGTTGTCTTTAGGGGAAATACTCAACTGTTGAGTGGTAGTGACGATCGCACCGTTAAATTGTGGGATATCAACACTGGAAAGTGTATGCAAACGTTTGAAAAGCATCATAATAGTGGAATCCGGTCAATTACCCTCAGTCCAGATGGTCAGATACTAGCAACTGGCAGCGAGGATCAAACTATTAAGCTATGGAAGACTCAAACGGCTGAATGTCTCAAAACACTTCTGGGGCATTCTAATCGAGTTTTTTCTGTGGACTTCAGCCCACAAGGCGACCTTTTGGCTAGTGGTGGGCACGATCATACCGTGAAGTTATGGAATGTCGATACGGGTGAATGTTTCAAAACGCTGCAAGGACATTTCAGTTGGGTCTTTTCAGTTGCCTTCAGCCCCCAAGGTAAGTTTCTGGCTAGCGGCGGCCACGATCAAACAGTGAAGCTATGGAGTGTCGAGACAGGTGAATGCCTCAAGACCTTACAAGGATATACCAATCAAATACTCTCTGTCACCTTTAGTCCTGTTAGCGCCAGCTTGTCGTCAGGCATTGGTCAAATTTTTGCCAGTAGCAGCCGCGATCGCACTGTGAGGTTATGGGATGCCGCAACTGGCGAATGCCTCCAAGTGTTAAAAGGACATTCCAACTCGGTTCATTCAGTTATCTTTAATCATGAAGGAAATATCCTAGTCAGCAGTAGTGTAGATAAAACACTAAAAATATGGGATGTTCGTTCAGGTCAAACCTTAAAAACCTTACAGGGACATCGCGCAGCAGTTTTATCGATTGCCTTTAGTCCAGACAGCCAAACCATAGCAAGTGGTAGTGAAGACTGTACTATAAAACTGTGGGACGTTCGTTCAGGTCGAACCTTAAGAACCTTACAGGGGCATGACGCTGCGGTTTGGTCAGTTACCTTCATCTCTCAAGGAGATATATTGGCGAGTGGCTCCTGGGATCAAACGGTCAAGTTATGGGATATTCACACGGGTAACTGCCTCAGAACGTTGGCAGGACACACGAGTTGGATTTGGGCAATTGCGATCGCTCCCGATGGTAATACCCTGGCAAGTGCTAGTCCAGATCGAACAATCAGGTTGTGGAATCCAGACACGGGTGAGTGCCTCAAAGTTTTACAAGCAGACACAAACTGGTTGCAATCCATCGCCTTTAGCCCTGATGGCAGAATACTGGCTAGCACTAGTCACGATCTGACAATCAAGTTGTGGGATGTCTCTACAGGCGAGTGTCTGAAAGTTTTGCACGGACATACAGGCTTGGTTTGGTCAGTTGCTTTTAGTCCAGACAACCAAACCTTAGTTAGTGGCGGTGACGATGAAACGATTAGACTTTGGGATATCGTAGCAGGCAAATGCTTAAAAACCATGAGAGCAAGTAAGCCCTATGAACAAATGAATATTTTCGGAGTTAAAGGTTTAACTGAGGCGACAACTGCCACGTTGACCTCTTTAGGAGCAGTTATCTAAGTTCAAACCATTAGCCTAGTAGTTCGCTTTCGTGACGAAAGCGGGGTAAAGGGTAAGGGGGAAGGTGGAGTCCCCTCTGGGGATAAGGGGCGGGGGAAAAGGTTTTAAATCCCTTACCCTTTACCCTTTTCCCTTTCCCCAGTGTTTATCTTTGATTCTGTGGCAAACAGAATTATCTTACCCTTTCCCCTTTCCCCAGCCTCACCCAGCTTTCGTTGGCTTGACAGACCACTAGCGGGACTTAGACATAACTGTTTGGGCTGCTTGGAGGGTGCGATCGATGTCTGCTTCGGTATGAGCTAAAGAAGTAAATCCGGCTTCAAATTGAGATGGAGCTAAATAAATTCCATGTTCCAACATACCGCGATGGAAGCTAGCAAATTTACTTAAATCAGACTTTTTGGCATCCTCATAATTGCGAACTGGACTTTCGTTAAAGAAGAAACCAAACATGCCGCTAATGCGATCGCCGCAGGCAGCATGACCTGTTTGTTTAGCAATTTCCAGTATCCCTTGTGTGAGTCGCTTTGTAATGCGATCGAGATACTCGTAAGTTCCAGGTCGTTGCAACAACTCTAGCGTCTTAATTCCTGCCGTCATTGCCAGTGGATTCCCCGAAAGCGTTCCGGCTTGATACACATTTCCGGCTGGAGCAACCATCGACATAATTTCTTGGCGACCACCATAAGCGCCTACGGGTAGACCGCCACCGATGACCTTACCTAAAGTAGTTAAATCAGGAATAACACCAAATTTTTCCTGCGCTCCACCGTAAGCGATGCGAAAGCCTGTCATCACTTCATCAAATACCAGCAGCGCTCCATACTCCTGCGTCAGTTTTCGCAAACCTTCAAGAAAACCCGCAGCAGGTGGAATAAAACCTGCATTTCCAACCACAGGTTCAACAATGACACCAGCAATTTCATCAGGATTTTGCTCGAATAATACTTTTACTGCTTCTAAATCGTTGAAAGGAGCAGTCAGCGTGTTGCTAGTTACGGATTTGGGTACGCCAGGAGAATCGGGCAAGCCGAGAGTGGCAATACCAGAGCCAGCCTTCACAAGAAACATATCGGCGTGTCCGTGGTAGCAGCCTTCAAACTTGATTACTTTCTCCCGCCCCGTAAAAGCTCGCATCAGACGAAGCACAGCCATACAAGCTTCTGTGCCGGAGTTGACAAAACGCACCATTTCGATACTCGGAACAGCATCGATTACCATCTGTGCCAGTACATTTTCGAGATAACAGGGCGCACCAAAGCTAGTTCCTTTTTCCAAGGCATCGTGCAGAGCAGCAATGACTTCAGGATGAGTGTGACCGCAGATAGCAGGCCCCCAACTGCCGACATAATCGATATATTGATTGCCATCCACATCCCAGATGTAAGCATCCTTGACGCGATCGAACACAATCGGCTGTCCGCCAACAGATTTGAAAGCCCGTACGGGAGAACTGACTCCTCCTGGCATTAATTTTTGGGCAGCAGCAAAGATTTCCGCCGATTGGGTGGTTTTTAAGCGAGTCGTTGCAATCATAATTTTTTCTCCTGAGATTTTGACTTGGGTTCTAGAGTTATAGCAACAGGCAAGGTGGTTAGGACATCAACAGACGATAAAACTTAGACACAAAAAGGCTTTTCACCCAGTCCCCAGTCCCCAGTCCCTTGCTATAAAAGTTAGCTGAAACCAACCGATTTCAATTCGAGCATGACTTCATTGCGTCTGAATGCGGGCAAGATGAAGGGAGAATCATAGAAAGCATAAATCGGTTTACCTTTTGGCTCGATACCTTGTTGAGCCAGAAAAGCAGATAATTTGACTTCCTTTTCTTGCAATTGTTCATCCCCAGCCGAGCCGGAGAAACGAATTGCCGCAACTTTGTTGCTGGGAACTTCTTTGATAGTAATGCGAGAGTCTTTTGGTTTCGGCAGCGTTGCTAGGGTGTATTCTGAGGGCATCACGAACTGTACCGCCCAAGTGCTAGCAATATTTCCTCGCGCTTCTTGTTGAATGACGGGCGCAGTCATGGCGATTTTTTCACTTGGCTGAGATTGCGTGACGGGCGCAGTCATGGCAATTTTTGTTACAGACGTGTTTTCACCAAATATGTAAGCGGCAAGAATCGAAAATGCAGCTTTGTTTGCTCGATCTCTTTGGGCTTCAATGAGTGTTTCGGCAACAATTTTTGGCTCGTATTGCCGTATTTCAATATCATCATAGGATTGCAATACGCAATATTTTGCTTCTTCAGTTTGACTCATCAGACTTTCACAAATAACTAAAATTAATCGTATAAAACTAGTCGCCTACTTCTTGTACTAACCGTCCATCTTCCATCTCGATGATGCGATCGGCAATATCGAGAATTCGATTATCGTGAGTGACGAGTAAAATGGTGCAACCTTGCTCTTTAGCTAAACGCTGCATGATATCTACAACATCGCGACCTGATTTTTTATCGAGAGCAGCAGTAGGTTCGTCGGCAAGAACAATTTTAGGATGACTCGCTAAAGCACGAGCGATCGCAACTCGCTGCTTTTGCCCTCCAGAAAGACTGTCTGGATAATAATCGATGCGATCGCCCAAACCAACACTTTTGAGAGTATCCGTCGCCAGCCTATCCATATCTTGCTTGAGGTATTCATCGTGCAGTTCTAAAGACATTCGGACATTCTGCTTGGCAGTTAAGAAAGTCAACAAATTGTGTGCCTGAAAAATATAACCAATCTGCCGCCGTACTTCCATCAATTGCCGCTTACTAGCCCCACACATTTCCTGTCCCAAAACTTTCAGGTTGCCTTCTTTAGCGGTTCTCAATCCACCTATTAATGTTAGTAAGGTGGTTTTACCAGAACCAGATGGCCCAGTCATAATTACGATTTCTCCAGAATAAATGTCGAGATTAATATCAAACAAGACTTGCTTGCAGAGTTGTCCCCGACCGAAGTAGTAATCGAGATGGCAAACTGAAATAACTGGTTGTTGGGAAGGATTTTGAAATTTGAGTTTTGAGCTTCGATCGAGACTAATTTCTTGCAGCATGAGAGTTCAACTGTAAATTTGGGTTTCGTTCTAGAAAACTATGAGTTTTGAAATGCGGTATTTTACTAAACTTCAACTCAAAACTTAGAAGATATCAGCTGGATCGGCTGCTCGTAATTTTTGTATGGCAAGCGTTCCCGCTCCAATACACATGACGAAAGTCAAAATTAGCACAGTTACCGCGCGAGCTAATTTCATTGCAGTCGGTAAAAACGTCACGGATTGAAAAAAAATGTAAAATCCACTTGAGAGCAAAAAACCTGGAATAAAGCCCAAAACTGCTAAAATAAAAGCTTCTTGAGCGATAACTTTAATTAGATATATATCGCTGTAACCCATTGCTTTTAAAGTTGCATATTCGGGCAAATGATCTGAAACATCAGTATAAAGAATTTGATAAACAATGACTGCTCCAACTAAAAAACCGATTGCGACACCAAGGTTAAAAGTCGGGCCAATAGAGGAGCCTGTAGACCAATATGCACTTTCACGAGCAGTGAATTCAGCGATGTTTAGTACTAGTAAATCATCCGGTAGCTTGGCTCGTAAATCAGCCTGGATCTGCTCAATGGAGGCATTTGATTCTACGTCAATAATACCAAGATCGATGTCGTTTGCTTGGCGTTGAGGAAAGAGTCGTAAAAAGGTAGAATCGCTGACGATCAGATTGCCGTCAGCAGAAAAAGAAGAACCGAGCTTAAATAATCCAACTATTTGAATTTGATAATCGTTAGTTTGGACGATCAGCGGATTCTGTTTTTTCAGCAAACTAGGAACGTCCCCAAGCTGAGGAACCAATCCAGCCCTATCAAATAACGCTCGATTCAATAACTTCAGTTTATTCAATTGTTGATTGACTTCTGGCAAGTCAAATGCTGGCTGATTTGGATCGATTCCATAGACGAAAAGTTTACGGCTAGCTCGATTTTCAGGATTTCGCCACGATGCTTGACTCACATATAGCGTCGCCAGGGATTTTACACCGTTAACACCTGCTATTTTATAGAGTTTATTTCTGGAAAAACTTTTGATAGATTGCAAGTTATCAGACAGTTTATTGACTAAAAATAAATCTCCTTTAAGCGTGGTATAGGGAGTAACTTGCGAATCAAATAGTGCATCCCTAACTCCCAGTTGAAAAAACATTAGAAAATCGGCAAAAGCGATTCCTGCTATAGCAACGAACAATCGAGTCTTTTGACGGCTCATTTGCCGCCAAGCAAGTGGGGTTTTACGAAATAATTTATCGAATATAGTCAAGTTGCTTCGCTCCCATTCAAAATTATAAATTCAAAATTCAAGCAACATATCTTTGGGTGAAGTGAAGACGCGATTCATCGCGTCTCTACAAAATGGTTTGTTTGCCGCATTATTTTTGAGAATTAGTATTAATTTTGCTTGTTCCCTTTTATTTGTTATTCGGCTGAATGGCAACTTGTACTTGCAAGTTAGTTAAGTTTGCAACTCGTTTGCTAGCTTGGGGATCGAGTGCAATTCTCACTTCAACAACTTTGCGATCGAGATTTTCTCCAGGTTCGCCGCTAGTTACTTCTTGTTGGATCACCTGTAATCCAATCAGCCGAACGGTTCCGCGCAACTCTTGGGAGAAGGACTCGCTGGAAATCTTTACTTGTTGACCTTCACGAACTTTGCCAATATCAGTTTGATATATCTCTGCGATCGCTTCCATCGAACTGGTTTGTCCGAGTTCGGCAATGCCTTTCTCGCCAACAACTTCTCCGGGTTTGGCCTTAATATCGAGAATCCGACCTCCTATAGGTGCGCGGATATAAACTTCAGCGAGATCGGCTTCAGCTTTTTTGACTGCGGCGATCGCTTTATTAACTTCGGCCTGGGCTGCTTGCACGTCTACCGGACGTACCTCAGCAATCTTATTTAGGTTGGCCTTAGCTTGCTGGATTTGCTGCCGTAGGGTATCTACACTCTTATTTTGGTTAGCTTTAGCTTCGGTAAGCTGTGCTTGCGCTGTTTCTAAAGCAAGTTGTTTTCGATCTACTTCTACAGCAGAAATCGCGCCGTTTTGGTAAAGCGAGGAATAGCGATTATACTCAGTATTGGCAGTATTAACTTCGGCTTGCCAGCGAGAGATAGTGGCTTCTCTAGTAGATATTTCGCCCTTTAACTCTTCTTCCAAGCGATCGATTTCAGCTTTTTGGGCAGCAATCTCTCCAGATTTGGCGCCAGCTTGCACCTTGGCTAACTCTGCTTGGGATACTTTGACTTGTGCTTGTGCTTCCAGTAGAGCATTTTGCAGCCGATCGCGCGAATCCATAATGGCGATCGCTTGACCGGCTTTAACGCTACCGCCACGCTGTACAAGCAATTTGGCTACGCGATCGTTGCTTAAGGTAGCAGGTACGGATACTTTAATGACTTCCGTTGCTGGTTCTATCCGTCCTAAAGCGGTAATTTCTTCAATCTTTGGTTTCGGTTGCACAACTTCAACAGGTTTGCCGATTGGTTTTGATTGAGAAATACCGTAGAAAGCGATAATTCCTGTAAGTGCAGTACCAGCAAAAACGACAGCCAGCGTCCCTTGCTTTGAAGGTTTTGAGAGCGATTGTAAATTCATGTCAATACTTCAAATTTCAGCGAGGACTTTGGTAAAATTGTCCTTGGTCATTAGTCATTTGTCCTTTGTAAATACAAATGACTAATGACAAATGACAAATGACATTTCTGATGTTTTGACAGCAAAAGTTAAACTACAAGAGATGTCAGGCTTGCCCAATCTTGAGGCTTTAAGAATACTTCGTACAACTCGGCTTCTGGGGTGTTGGGTTCGGGTTGATAGCCATACTCCCAACGCACTAATGGAGGTAAAGACATCAAAATTGATTCTGTGCGTCCGTTAGTTTGCAACCCGAAAATCGTGCCGCGATCGTAAACTAAATTGAATTCAACGTAGCGTCCGCGCCGATATAATTGAAAATTACGTTGGCGATCGCTGTACTCCATTGACTGCCGCCGCTTGATAATTGGCGTGTAAGCAGGTAGAAAAGCTTTACCACAATCTTGTGCAAATGCAAATAATTCTTCCCAATTGCGGGTTTGTGGTATGTCAACGCGATCGCTGTTATCTGCGGCTGCTCCTTTGGGATCGGGGCCTCGATAAAGCTGACCTTGACCGTCTTGATAGTCAAAAAAGATGCCGCCAATGCCCCGCATTTCTTGACGATGTTTGAGATAAAAATACTCGTCGCACCAAGGTTTAAACACTGGATAATATTCGGGATCGTGCGCGTCACAAGCCTGTTTTAATGTGTAATGAAAATGAGCCGCATCTTCAGCAAACGGATAGTAAGGCGTTAAATCGATGCCGCCGCCAAACCACCAAACCGGGCCAGCTTCAAAGTAGCGGTAGTTGAGATGAACGGTTGGCACATAAGGATTGCGCGGATGCAATACCATTGAAGTGCCGGTGGCATAAAACTGATGTCCATTAGCCTCTGGACGTTGTGCCAAGATTGAAGGTGGCAAATGAGAACCCCAGACTTCAGAGAAATTAACTCCACCTTGCTCGAATACTGCACCGTCGCGGATGACGCGCGATCGCCCGCCACCTCCTTCGGGTCGTTCCCATGCATCTTCCTGAAACGTACCTTCGCCATCTAGCTGTTGCAAACCCTGACAGATTTCGTCTTGCAACTGTCGCATGAACTGGCTAACTCTAGTCTTGGCATCAACTGGGGGTAGAGGTTTGGATTGAGTTGTTGGAGCAGTTAAAGTAGTGTTCATGAGCAATACCTGTTTTTCCTATTTCTTAATAGCGAACATTTTTGTTTAGCCTTCTAACTTTTTAGATCCCCCTAAATCCCCTGATAAATTGGGGGACTTTAAGAGACTCTTTGCCCCCCTTTTTAAGGGGGGTTGGGGGGATATAAGACTTTGAAAACACGCCCTAGCCCTTCTTAAAAAGGCTACCGCGTACACAAAAATCTTTTAGAGTTGTTGCGTAACGTAGGGAAGGTTAATTTTTGCAGGTCGATGCATTAAAGTTGCAGGTCGATGCATTAAAGGTGCAGGTCGATGCATTAAAGGTGCAGGTCGATGCATTAAAGGTGCAGGTCGATGCATTAAAGTTGCAGGTCGATGCATGAAAGTTGCAGGTCAATGCATTAAAGGTGCAGGTCAATGCATTAAAGTTGCAGGTCGATGCATTAAAGGTGCAGGTCAAGAAACTAGGGAAGTTTCTCAAAAATTTACTGCGCTAACACAGGCAAATACTTCCGAATTAATCCGATTATTACTTCTGGCACTTCCAGTTCTGGATTCAACCCAACATCTTCTAGTTCGATAAATGCTTGGATTGCTTGTGGATTTAGATTTGCAAGGCGACGCCCTACATCCGGCCCTGTAAACTTTGCTTGGCTTCCCCAAATAAAGATGGTAGGTGTTGTCAATCTTGGAATGTATTCTGATAGATCGAAGGATGAGTTACCTTGTAAAAATGACAAAGCAGCATACTCAGCATTTGGCTGCTGCGCCGATTGCACAAAAGCTTCTACAATTTCGGGAGAAAGGCGATTGGGTTGAGCAAAAACTCGCTCAAAAAAGTCACGAATGCCAAAGCTGCTGACTTGTCCTGCATAAAGAACGCGATCGAGAATAGGAACACTGGCAATTTGAGCGAAAAAACTATTGCTATAGTATTGCCTAAAGTCTTTAATGCCTGACGGAAGCGTAAGAATGAGTGATTTAAACAGGTCGGGACGTTTGACTGCGGCTCGGATCGCAAATGCTCCAGTTAGGGAAGAAGCAATTATTGTTACAGGGGCTTGGCACGTCTGCTCGATGAACTCAATTAGCATTGCGATGTAGTCGGCTGGAAGATAATTTTGTTCGGGACGATCCGATCGCCCCCAGCCAATCAAGTCGGGTGCTAACACTCTATACTCTGCTGCAAATGCTGGATACACCTTCGACCACGCGTAGGCAGATGCTCCGCCTCCAATACCGTGGAAGAATATCAAAGTTTCGCGTTCGCGTAGCGTGCCCGATGGCGTATCCCCCACTCCATCGGTTGCCCAAAGTTCACCTTGGTTAGTGTAATAAGCCATCTTTCCCAAGCTAGTTAAAACGGAGCGTTGAACAAAACCGAGTGGAATGAACATGATAAATTCTTCCTCTACACGAACGACATGAAATCGAAACTAGAAAGTTTAATTGCCAAGTTTTGCTAACCAACGGGCAGCATCTTTGGCATGATAGGTAAGAATTAAATCAGCGCCAGCCCGTTTAAAGCCGAGCAGCGTTTCCATGACCACCCGTTCTTCGTCAATCCAACCGTTGAGGGCAGCAGCTTTAACTATCGAGTATTCGCCAGAAACGTTGTAAGCAGCAACGGGGAGGTTGCTTGCTTCCTTGACGCGCCAGATAATATCCATGTAGGCCAAGGCTGGCTTGACCATTAACATATCTGCACCTTCGGTAATGTCGAGTTCGATTTCTCTTAAGGCTTCACGACCGTTACCAAAGTCCATTTGGTAGGTTCTGCGATCGCCAAATTGCGGTATTGAGTCGGCAGCATCCCGGAAAGGCCCGTAGTAAGCCGAAGCATACTTAGCAGCATAGGACAAAATCGGCGTATCTTGGAAACCAGCTTCATCTAAACCCGAACGAATGGCTTGCACGAAACCATCCATCATTCCTGAAGGTGCAATGATATCTACGCCAGCTTTGACTTGGGAAACTGCCGTTTTTTTCAGCAATTCCAGTGTCGGATCGTTGAGAACGCGCCCAGTTAAATCACCTAATTCTAGATAACCGCAGTGTCCGTGACTGGTGTATTCGCACAGGCAGGTATCGGCAATGACGATTAATTCCGGGACTGCTTGTTTGACGGCAGTAGCGGCTTTTTGAACGATGCCGCAATCGTGCCAAGCCCCCGTAGCGTCTGCATCCTTGTCTTCAGGAATGCCAAATAAAATAATGGCTGGAATGCCGAGGTCGTAGACTTCCTTGGCTTCTTCCACGATTTTATCTACAGAAAGTTGGTAAACTCCTGGCATGGATTTAATTTCGTTGGCGATCGCCTTACCCGGTACAGCAAAAAGCGGGTAAATTAAATCACTAGTGGTCAGTACATTTTCGCGCACCATCCGCCGCAGTTGGGGATGGCTTCTCAGCCGACGCGGGCGATGAATTGGAAACATAATATTAAAATGAACGATGAAATAGCCAATAGACTTCTTACAAAAGTGGGCTAAAGGGGAAAGCGGCTTACAAAAAATCCTTTCCCTTTAATCGCATTTTTCCCCCTGCCCCCTGCTCCCTGCCCCCTGCCCCCCTGCCTACTTAGTTGCAACTCCCTAACTCCGCTGGACTGTCTGGAAAATTTCAGTCAAAATCTCTGTAGCTCCCTGTTGCCGCAAGTTATGAGCTAATTGAATACCTAAATTTTCTGCTTCGCTAGCAGTACCCGTAACAGAATCTTTGACTAGACGTTTGCCATCGACGCTGGCGACTAATCCTGTTAATGTAAGATTATTGTCGTCCAGTTGCGTATTAACACCGATGGGTACTTGGCAACCGCCTTCTAGTTCTCGCAAGAAGGCACGTTCGGCTAAAACGCGATCGCGGGTGGGGATGTGTTCGATTGCTTTGAGTAATGACAGCACTTGCAAATCGTCAGCGCGGCATTCAATCCCTAAGGCTCCCTGTCCGACAGCGTAGAGAGAGAGTTCGGTGGGGAGAATTTGATGAATGCGATCGCTCATTCCCAATCGTTGCAATCCTGCGGCTGCCAAAATCAGCGCATCGTATTCTCCATCATCCAGCTTTGCCAAGCGCGTATTTAAGTTGCCGCGCACATCCTTAAAAGTAAAGTGGGGGAAGTGATAACGCAATTGTGCAAGGCGGCGCAGGGAAGAAGTGCCGATAACTGTGCCTTCTGGCAGTGTATCGATTTGCTTATCTTTATACTTTTCATGCACAACTAAAGCATCTGCCGGGTTTTCCCGTTCTGTTACAGTTGCTAACGCTAACCCCTCTGGCAAGCAAGTTGGCAAATCCTTGAGAGAGTGAACTGCAAAGTCAATCTCTTGGTTGAGCATTCCCAATTCGAGTTCTTTGGTGAATAGTCCCTTATCGCCAATCTTGGCTAATGCCACATCCAAGATGTTATCGCCTTGGGTGGACATGGTGTGGACTTCAAAGGAAATATCGGGAAAGTGCTTTTGGAGTTGTTCTCGAACCCAGTAAGTTTGTACGAGTGCGAGTTGGCTTTTACGAGAACCGATGCGGATGGTGCGAACGGGAGTGGAAATATTAGATGAAGCGGGTTGAACTGAAGTCATAACTTTTAGTTGAGATTATTTGACGCGTAGTTGAGCTGCTTGACTGTCTCGAAAAAGAAAGCAACATTCTCTTCTGGAGTGTTCGGTAAAATCCCGTGACCGAGATTGAGGATGTGCTTCTGGTTCCCCGCTTTACGGATCGTGTCCAGAATGCGATCGCGGATCAGTTCTTTAGTACCAAACAACACGCACGGATCGATATTTCCTTGGACTCCAATATTTGCACCAAGTCGCTGCCGCGCTACTGCCATATCCACAGTCCAGTCCACGCTGACGATATCAACACCGGATTGCGCCATTAACTCTAGGATTCCAGCACTGTTGTTGATATACAAAATCAAGGGCGTATCTGGGTGCGTTGCCTTAACCTGTTGCACGACTCGTTGCAGATAAGGTAAAGAAAACGTCTGGAAATCTTCAGGGCTGAGTTGTCCCGCCCAAGAGTCAAACAGTTGCACGACTTGGGCACCGGCATCAATTTGGTAGCGGGCGTAAACTGCGATCGCATCTGCCAGTTTCCCTAAAAATTGATGCAGCATCGCAGGTTCGCAAAAAGCCATCTTCTTGATAATGGCATAGTCTTTCGAGCTTTTACCTTCAATTGCATAGGCAGCTAGCGTCCAAGGTGCGCCCACAAAGCCTAAAACCGTAGCTTGAGTGTTCACTTCTTGGCGTAGCGTCCTCAAGATTTGCTGCACGAAAGGTAAAGAAGCTTCGGGATCGAGGGCAGTCAGCGCCTCAATTTGTGCTTGCGTGCGAATTGGCCGCTCGAATATTGGCCCTTTACTTTCTAGAATGTCAAAGGAGATACCCATACCAGGCAAAGGCGTGAGGATATCGGAAAACATAATCACTCCGTCGGGTTGGAAAGCACGGAAAGGTTGCAGCGAGATTTCCACAGCTAAATCAGGGTTTTCGGAGCGATCGCGGAACGAAGGATACTTTTGACGCAAATCTCGATAAACTTTCATGTAGCGACCTGCTTGGCGCATCACCCATACCGGAGGGCGATCGAGTACTTCACCTCGCGCAGCTTGCAGTAACGTATAATTCCCCATACATTTCTCCCTGGATTTAATAATTGTGATTTCAAGACCGAGTATGCAAAATTGCCTTCAATAATTTGTGATTGGCAACAAATAATCCAATCTTGTAGGGTGGGCATCTTGCCCGCCCTCGCTTCCGTTATGGATGGAAGAAATAAGTCAAATCCTCTTCCCTTCTGCCTTCTGCCTCCTGCCTCCTGCCTTGTTTTTGAGGAGAAGGTTGGATTAAATTTCCGTTCGAGTTGTTTGATTGGTTCTGATAAGGTTTCATACCCCATCCCATAGCCAAACATTTTTGCCGAAGTTTGCGATAAGCAAGAGATAAATTATCGCAAGGAACGTGAACTTCGTCTGACAACTTATCGGGGACTGCTATCGGATATTCAGACTCAACCACTCCCTTATCTTCCATTACAACTTTGTAAGCTGCTCGTTGAAATATGCCATCGGCCCAAGGGAAAGTTAAAAAACTGCGAAACTGAATTCGCTTGGTTATAGTGGTGCGATCGTCAATAGGAACGTGAACAGTAAAATTAACCAGCTTGCCACGACCGAAGTCAACCACTAAACGCGTGATATTGGGCATATAAAAGCCCAAAGTCACTTTTACATTAGCTTTCAATGGGCGAAAGACAAAGGCGAAAATGTCTTTTGCTTTGGTATAATCTCGGACATTAACTTTGGCGTGACCCTCCCATTCCCCGACATTCAGCTCGTAATCTTCCATTTTTTGCTCTAATGCAAACCCATTCCCGAAGGACTTGGAATGAATAATAGATACGTGAGACATATCCATATCATTCTCTAGCGTGCGGGTGTAGTGAGCGTTGAGTTCGTATTCAAAGAAAATTTTCTGTAGCCTTGGGTCTTCAAATTCTGGCAATGGTGGGATTGGCGGACGTTCTTCTTCAGGTAAATCACCATAAAATAGCCAGATAAAACCGTATTTTTCCTGTATTGGATAGCTATCTACACGAGCATTCTTAGGAATAGGAATTCCGGGTTGATTAGCAGGAATATTAATACATTTCCCATCTGCTTGAAACTTCCAGGCATGATAGGGGCAATGGATACAATCATCTTTTACCCAACCGAGAGATAAGGCAGCACCACGATGGGGACACCGATCTTGGAGAGCTATCAGTTGTCCTTCACCGTTACGGTAGAAGACAAATTTCTGATTTAATATCCGAACTTGCTTGGGCTTTGTAGTAACAGCGGCGCTGAACTCACAAGCGTACCAGAAGTTTTTTAACATACTTACTTCCTGTTGTTGCTATTAAGAATCATGGAGTTTCTTAAGTTACGCTTTGAGCAATAACTTCTTCAACTTTTGCATGGACTTCAATACTTTCAAGTCTCATTTGAGCAACTTTGATGTTTTTTGCTGCTATCTCTACGGTGCTGATTGATAGAGAGGATGTTTGGGCAACAACATTAGATTGCACCTCTGGCGTATCTAGATTAAACAACACTTGTAGAACCTGGAGGACAAGACGTTGAGCTTCCAAATCACGCTGCGTCCGCAGTTGCACCATCGGTTCGTGGAGAATTTTGTTGATAATCCTTTGAGTTAGGGCTTCGACGGCTTCTTGATGTTTTTTAGCAAAATCAGACCCCATACGGGACAAAGCTTTTTCTAACTCTTGTTCGCGAATTTTTTCCATTTTGTCTCGTAAACAGCTAATAATGGAAACAGTTTCTCGCGATCGCAACCAACTTTGAAATGCTTCTAAATCCTCTTGGATTAATGCTTGCGCCTCTATTGCCATTTGCCTACGACTTTCTTGATTCTGGGCAACGACGGTTTTTAAATCATCAACATTAAACACCCGCACGTCAGGTAACTCATTAACGTCGGCATCAACGTTACGAGGCACTGAAATATCAACCAGCATCAAAGGCTGTTCGGGTTGCAATGCAGCTTTGAGTTTGGCTTTATCAAGCAAGGGTTCAACTGAAGCAGTGCTGGTAAAAACCAAATCTGAAGCTGCCACTAATGACATCAATTCAGCAAGCGGATAATATTGCACTCCAGCATCACTAAATTGATTGGCCAATTCCTGAGCGCGTTCGATGGAACGATTGACAATGGAAATTTGAGTTGCGCCTTTAGCGATGAGATGTTGCACCAGTCGCCGAGCCATGTTACCAGCGCCGACAATTGTCACTCGACAAGCCGATAACTTCTCTACTTTGATTTGGGCTAATTCTACTGCCGCAGAGCTAACCGAAACCGCACCCGTACCGATTGATGTCTGCGTTCTCACCCGCTTTGCAGTGGTAACGGCTTGCTTGAACAACTGATTGAGGATGCGATCGCCCTGATTGTGTTGCTGAACCAATTGGTAGGCGTGTTTAACTTGAGCCAGAATTTGTCCTTCTCCCAACACCAAGCTATCCAAACCAGAAGCAACTTGCATCAAATGTTTAACAGCATCTTGCTGTAGCAGAGTAAACAAATATTGATGTAAATCTGAAAAAGGCAGTTTACTGTACTCGCAAAGAAACTCCGTCACCTCTTGAGATGCTAAATCTATCTTGTTGACAACTACGTAAATTTCTAAACGATTGCAAGTGCTAAGAATGGCAGCTTCTTCAATGTGAGAGTATTTACACAGTTGAGCGATCGCGTTTTCAATTCGCTCTTCTGGAATACTCAGTTTTTCCCGAATTTCAACCGGAGCTGTTTTGTGACTAAGACCTACAAGTGCGATATTCATGTTTCCTCTTTTGAAGTTTGTCTTCTTCTAGAGCCTCGGTCAAGTAATATGGATGGTGAATCAGAGTTGATTTTAAACAAGATGATTCAGAAGTGACTTATACTGCGATCGCAGATTTAGTAGCAACTTCCTTAACAAGTTGGTTTTTCGGTTGGGCAATCTGTTCGTATTCAAAAAAGCCAGAGTTAAATGTTCCTTTGGGATCGTACTTCCTTTTGATTTCATTAACTTTTGGCCAGTAATCGCCAAATTGGCTTTGCCACTGTTGAATAGTAAAATCTATCCAGCAAGTTAAATATCTTTTTCCACCCATTTCTAAACTCAGATTACTGAGCTTTTTCAATTCAGCCAAGATGGGTTGAACTTGCGATTTCGGAATGCTGGGATAAATCCCAAACCCAATAATTAGTTCTTCCTCTTGCGGTAAACGAAACATCGGCATCTTGTTATTCCGGTTTAACAAGCAAAAACAGCCCATTTGTGCTTTACTAATATCGAGAAAAGAAGGCAACTGTTTGAGAGCCGTTTCGATGTAATTTTTAGCAGATGAGGCTGGAAGAAAAACATCCATCCAAGGGTGAGCGATATCCTTACTATCTACTTGAATCATCGGTTCGATGAATTTTTCAAATCCCAAGTCTTCAGTATGGATATGACGGTAAAAATTTAAGCCAGCAAGGATTTCTTTATCATCAATAGCATCAATAGAATTTGCTTCAACAGTAATCCGCAACGTGTAAAACCATTGAATCAAAGGTTGCATTATCCCTGTAGCTCTGGATACTCCTTGCAAACAGGGAACTGGGAAAGATACAAGATGATCGACTCTTTGTTCGCTGACTAAAACCCGTTTGTCATCTAAAAGAGCATCTAGATTGTCATAAAACAATAAATAGGTGCGGGTTTGGGAAGGGTAAACTTTGAGTTTGTGCTGAACTTGGGTAATAATTCCAAATTGACCGTAACCGCAAAGTACGTGATTAAAAAGTTCGCTGTTTTTTTCAGGCGTACACCAGAGAATCTCGCCTTCTGCTGTTACCACTTCTAAACCAAGACAATTATCAGCTTGATTTCCGTAACGAAAAGAGGCTGCACCTATACCACCCGCAGAATGAGTTCCTCCTAAAGAAACACCAAAATAATTGGTTAATACGGGAGGAACTAAACCATCAGGAATACAAGCATCGATTACTTGATTCCAAGAAGTTCCCGCATCAGCTTTAAACCAAAGTTGGTCTTTTTGGATATCTCGAATTTTATCGAGATTCCTCATATTTAAAACGATTCCATCTTGGTTTAAAGACTGACCGCCTAACGAATGTCCCGCAGCGCGTGAAGAAACTACTAATCCTTGTTGAGCAGCATATTTAACAGTTTGGGCAATATCGTTAGCGTTTTGAGGAGTAACAACAACTTGGGGAGACTTTTGGAATATACCACCAAAATCTTGAGAAACTTCTGTCAAAATTTCTGAAGCGTTGCTGACTTCACCTGCAATCAAATGCTTCAGGTCTTGAATGATGCCATTCATAAAAGTTACGATCCTTTAGAAAGAGACGTTTTTAAAAGGTTCATCCCAATCTGCAAGATTTTAGGAGTCAAGCGAATCAAATCGAGAATATGAGAGAACAAACTGGGTGATTTTTGTGGCTTTACTTCTAACCCTTTGGCAGGTCTTTCATACTTGAACATACAAACACAATCACCATCTGCCTGCTTGCTAATAATTGCGGCTTTCATCCCAGGAAATGCTCTCCTGGTTGCTTCTTGTTCCATCTCGCAAATAACTCGGCAAGGACTTTCAAGCCCATATTCTTTGGCAATTGCAAGAACCGGACAAACTCGTTGAATTTCTAGTGCAGCATCTTTTCCTGCTTGGGAAATATCTACAACTTGCATTTTGAAGCCCATGATCCGAAAGATCGGAATTGCATCGGTAAAGCCTTTGGCTATGGTGGTATTGTCAATGAAAGCACCCATGAACGCCTTTTGATGAGCGGGGTAAGCTAACATCATTTGTTCAAAAGCTGCATCTTCTCCAATTTCATCTGCCAGCTTTTTGTAGGCTGCAAATCGATTCCTAAACATACTCACTGCTTTGGAGGAATCCATTTGCATCACATCGTTCATGGTAATGTCGCCAATACCTATAACGTTGTCCATTGACACTTCTCCGTATTTTTTTACTAATTTGAATGACCTGGAAAAATGAGGTAATCAACGGCCGATCGCTGCTAGATTAGAGATAGCGATCGCCATAAACTCTTTTACTCTTAGATTTCTACGATTGACAACATAAATAACAGTTTATCAATCCAACCTTTGATCCCATTCTCAATCAGTTTAGTTGTCCAGTTCTCAACCAACTGTCTACTAGAGATTTTTTAATTATGGAGTTTATTCTCTTTACTAATTCAGAACTAGCATGTCCTTGGTGATTCAGTACTAGCATGAAATGAACTCCATAAGTATAGTAAAATCAGCGTCAACGTTAGGTATCTGCTAACAAACATACACAGAAATACAATGTCAACTTCCCGCAATTGCTTGATTGAGAAATAACTCAACCATTGAACTTGTAAAAAATTGCTAATTTCAGTTTTGAAGTTGGCAAATTCAGTTGAATTAGACCAGCGAACTGATTTGTGAATTTTTAGCCAAATACTTGTCGGCAATTTTTCCATAAACACCTTGTTACTTCCTGTTTAGAGGCTATCTCTAAAGAAATGTGAAGAGTAAAATTTAGGCGCTTCTCATACCATTTCACTCAATTATTGATAAGTAGAAGGCAGGAGTTATAAAGTAAAATCCTCAACAGTAAAAGGTTTCACTGGATTGGATTTTACATTTAATTATGTCCGTTTACTTACAAATTACTTTTCTTACTTTCCCTGCGCCTGCTCAAGAAGAATGTCATTTCTATCAATCTTCAGGTGAAATGGTATTAAGACTTGGGTAGCCAACATTTTTTATCGGCTGCTGTTTTCAAATCTGCTGTTGACCGCCTTTACACCCACTGTTGGGGATTTCTCAGTACCTCTAGAAGCTTTGCTTCTTCACTATCAGCAATGGGTTGGTCGTTATAGTTCCAAAACGCTTCTCCAGGCATACAATTGAGGACGCTTTGCGTACTTACAATCCCACTTGTTAGTCCGAATCGAACACCTCTATCATGCAGGAGAATAAATTCGGCATAACGTCCGCGTCTGATGCGCTGCCAATATTTTTGCTCTTCCGTAAACTCCATATCCTTACGTTGTTTGACAATCGGAAAATAGGCAGGGATGAAAGCTTCAGAACAAGTTTTTACAAAGGAAAATAAAGTTTCGGCATCGGAATGTTGTAAATTGTCAAAGAAAATTCCACCTATACCTCTACACTCACTGCGATGAGGAAGATAAAAGTATTCATCACACCACTTTTTCAAGCGTGGATAGAGTTCTGTATCGTGCTGGTCGCAAGCTGCTTTATGTACTTGATGGAAATGAACTGCGTCTTCTTCAAATAAGTAAATTGGTGTTAAATCACCTCCACCACCAAACCACCAAGAACCAGGTTCAGTACCATCACCCAATTGGAAGTATCGATAGTTAACGTGTGCTGTCGGCACCATTGGATTAAATGCATTAATCACAACACTGGTACTCGTAGCGAAGAAAGAAGTACCTTTTTCATCTGGTGCTATAGTTGTTGGGTCAGCCATCACAACATCCGATCCTCGAAAGGTGACACCAGGAGGTAACTCACCTTTCATTGATACGTAGTTGATACCTACTTTTTCAAATACATTGCCGTTCCGTAGCGACTTGTCTATATAGATAGCACCGTTACTGTTTTCACCTTGTACCCATTGCCCTATTTCATCTCTTGTCCAGTGTTGTTCGTGAAGTTTACTTCCATCTATTTCCTCAATAGCTTCGCAAACATTCTTGAACATATCTAACAAAAAACTTTCAACTCTATTACTAATTGGTGGTTGCTTGACTGCTGGGTTTTCAAGAATTTGAACCATGACAGATGACCTCATTGTGACTAAATAATTATTTCCGAAGAAATTTTGGAATTTATAAAAATTGGCAGTTACTTCTCAAGTTTTCAGCTTGGAGTTTCATTGATTAAGTATGTTTGCTTCGTAGCAAAAATCTGGAAAGAAAAGAGTTAGCTTTTCGCGTTAATTACTTTTAGTTTTCGCATTAGCTAAATCTTTTCGTAATCTATCTTTTTCCGTTAGCCAGATTTTTACTAGTGAAGATATAGAATTTTAGGAAAATTATAAAAAAATTATTAAGAAGTAATTGCCTAGCTTGCAGAAGAAAAACAGGATAACTTCAATAACCGTAACTAGTCACACTTAAAATCAATTGTTTGGTAAAATTTTAACTTAACTAAACAATAAGTTATTTTTAGTTAATTTTTAACTTTAACATAATCAATATCTCATTCTTTAGATAGAAGACAAAATATTATTACCGATGATTTACGCTTGTACTGATTTTTTCGCTTTTTCAATATTTAAGAATTTCCAGAAAATAAAATATACAATTTGCTAGAATAATAATCATTTAAACAGGCGATATACACTGTATTTTTGGTAAATAGACCTGCCTTGAAAATAAGGACTGGGACTAAGAAAGTAATTAGTTAAAATTATTCAATATAAAAATAGCTCCTGGAACAAACATACCGTAAGGAGTCATGCTTATTTTTGGTAAAAATCATGGTCATCATTTGCCGTTAGCACTCGATTTTTACCATTACGAGTAAATGAGTAAATATTAACTTAAATGTAAAATATCTAGTTTATCTAAAGCTTATTTGATTGATTTATAATAGTTATTTTCTCAAAAGTTACGTCATTTTTGGGTATTTTTTTGGGATTTTATCTTGGCAGTTTTCTTGAGGCAATATCCTAAATCATTTAACTTGACACGAATTGTTTCCGAAGTTGGTAATTCTCGATCTTTATAACCAAACTTATCAATTAATTGATGTCTCACTTCAGCCGCAGAAAGACGTGTATACATTCTTTCGCCTTTAAAGTCCGGGTCTACTTGCCTTTGCGAATCGACAATTTTTTTGATATCTTCTAAAAGATTTGGGAGTTTTGCTTCTGCTTTATTACGTCCTCTACTTCGATAGTTATCCATGCAAGTGATACTAGTAGTTAATTCTTTAATTCCTTTACTAATAGTTACGCGATTCCATCCTAACTCTCGCTCCGCTAGAGACTGTCCTCCGTGTCCTAATGCCACTACTGTTTGTGCTATAAATTTACGTTTTTCTGCACCTTTTAATTGCTGTGCGGTTTCCTTCAATAACTTTTTTAGTGAATCCGTTAATTGTATTGGCATCTCTGTTCACCCAAAAATCCAATCATTATTGAATTTACTACAAAAAGGGAGGGAGAGACTGCGATCGCCAATCTCCCCCTCTTTTTTCAAAATAATTATTGTGTTTGTATATTTTATTTTCTGGAGTTTGTCGAAAAATACATGTAGTGTTGTCACTACTAAATAACTTTTTTCTTAACTTCACTAGTCTTTACTGGCGAAATTTTTTAGAAAACTTACCCTAGATCACAAAGGACTTTTGAACTTTCGTTTTCGTAACCTGGATGTATAAGGAGGAGCAAGAGGCATATACGGTGATTAAAGGTAGTATGCCGAAAGCGCTTAAGTTTCGGTTTAAAGCGCTCTGTGCACAATATGGATTAAAGATGAGTGAAGTCTTGGAAGTATTAATCAGCGAATGGGTAAAGGCTGATGGCCCAACTTCTTCTTTCATGACTAACACCTTAGATGAAGACCGAGACAATATCACGCATATCAAGGCATACATTCCCTCCTCCCTGAAGATACAATTTAAAGTTCTTTGTGCTCAAAGAGAGGTTATGCAACGCTTTATCCTCTACAACCTTATCCGTGAATGGGTAGAAACAACCCATGAAAGAAACTTGCCATGAATCTATTATTCCGTTCAACTAACATCGACAAACCTAACAAAAGTAAGGAATTAAGTCTAAAGAGCAGTAATCCCTTTATCCAACTGATATTTAACAGGGACACTATATCTGAGACTCGCAAGCTTCTAGATAGAGCTATAGTATCTGCTGCCAAAGATACATTACCAAACTGCAAGCCACCTGCCTTAACTCCCTCCCATTGGATCTGGCAACTTGCCGCTTCCTACCATTTAACTCACTCTACTGGGCTATTAATGGAAGAAGCAGCTCGGCGCTTTGCTAGATTGGGACGCTGGAGTTTAGCACAATGGGCAGCAGAAAAAGCTCGTGAAGAACAAGGTCACGATCGCCTCGCCTTGCTTGATATCCAGTCGATGGGATATGATGCAGAAGCTGTAGTAAAAACACTCCTCCCTCCGAGTGCTATGGCTTTGCTGAGTTTCTTCACTCAGAGCGTACAAGCAGCAGATCCAATTAGTTGTGTTGGGTATTGCTATACGATGGAACGTCTAGCAATGAATATCAAAGCAGAGCATATCCAACTGGTGGAAGCGATACTACCACCTAATACCTATGCTACTCGCTGCCTGCGAATGCACAGTTGTTTAGGTAGTGACGTAAAGCATGTGGAGGAGACAGTTCAAATAGTGGCAGCACTAACTTCAGAGGAGCGCACTAACATAACTGTAGCCTGCTATAGAACTGCACTGTTGTACTTCAACTCGCTTAAGGAGAAGTATATATCAGAAGTGGAATTACAGCAGATATTGAATCAGTTCAAGTTAGATGCCTGTAGTAAGAATAATTCTATTCCTGAAAATATTTGCTAGTGCAAATATCGCTGAACAATGATTAATTTGTTGGCGTTGCAGAGAAAGCTGGATGATTTAGCAAATTATAAAATCTCTTTGCCTGCTTCCCCTGTACAAAAACTGCTTGCCAGAATTTATCCACTTGTTGTGGAACGCCAATTTTTTTAACCAATTCTTAATCACATACTTCAAACAACCTGAGGAAAATACAATGAACGTCGCAATCACAAGCATTGGGCAGCAACTTTTCGCCTGGAAATCTTTCGGATACTTCTTGAAGCACAACTTCGAGACTTGGTTTCAAGTTCCGAATGACGACGAAATTGAACTGGAAGACTTTTTGAAAAATCAATTCGGTCAAGGACTATTTTTTAATATTCCTTCCTCTTTCTAAGCTCTCGTGAGGGTTAAGATAAAGCGTATTTTGTCAATCAGTCAAAATACTCTCTAGGCCTCAGTAGAGTGAAAATAGCGATCGCTTGGGCGCGGGCATTCCGCGCCATCACTCAATTATTAAAGCAAATAATATATAAGTTTTTCATCTTATTTAGATGATTATCTAATTTCAGATCGTCACCTAAATAATTACTAGATGTTAACGCACTATTTACAGTTTTTTAACCTCTCTTTATACAACCATAGCTATATTGCGATTGGTAAGTTTTACTGAATTTCTGTAACTTTAACAGAGACAATTGTAGTTTGTTTAAACAAATAAATAGTAACAAATGAAGAAGTCTGATTTTCTCAGGGCTATTCTACCTATTGCTGTACCAACAGCAATATCTTTCACTCTGCTTAATTATCTACAAAAGCCACTAACAGCCCAACCCTCAAGCGTTCATCTAAGAATGGGCAATCCTAGTAATGCTGGCAGTAGTTACAGTAATCTTTTGTTGAGCAAATCTCAATACGCAGTTTCTTACAATTGCTATAGAGGGGCACCAAATTGGGTAAGTTGGCAGCTAAACACATCATGGCTAGGAAGCGCACCTCGCCAAGATGATTTTCGTGCAGATACTACATTACCTTCAAGCTGCTACCGAGTCACTTCTTCCGATTACACTGGTAGCGGTTTTGATAGGGGACACATGACTGCTTCAGCAGATAGGACAAATACAGTTACCAATAACTCTGCTACTTTTTTAATGACGAATATAATTCCTCAGTCACCTGATAATAATCAGGGGCCTTGGGCTGCACTAGAAAACTATTCTAGAGACTTAGTAAACCAGGGGAAAGAACTCTATATTATTTCAGGCTCCTATGGCACTGGTGGAACTGGGTCGAATGGAACAAAAAACACAATTGCTAATGGTAACGTTACAGTTCCGACTAGAACATGGAAGGTTATTGTAGTATTAAATTTATCAAATTCTGACGCTAGCAGTGTCACTAATAACACAAGAGTAATTGCAGTGAATATGCCTAATTCACAGGGAATTAGAAATAATAATTGGACAAACTACAGAGTTAGTGTTGATTCCATTGAAACAAACACTGGTTACAATTTGCTCTCTAATGTTTCTTCGTCTGTTCAAAGTGTAATTGAGTCTAGAGTTGACAATTTGTAAGAATACTTACTTCATTTAAAACTTAAAGCCTGTCTGTAAATTATAGATAGGCTGATGTTTGATTAGTTACGTTTCTACAACTTTTGTCGAAATTCCGCCTAAATCATTATCTGAAGTTTTACCAACAATATAGACATCAATACTTATCGTACCTATGCGATAAACCTTGATATTAGTGAGGCGATCCCTTAATTTTTTGACAAGTGATTTAAACTTTTGCACATTTTGTCGTTGTATTTCATCGTGCCATTCTTTTTCTTGGGCACAGTTCCTAAAAAAATAATCTAGTTCTACTTCTTCAACTGATGTTTCTTGAGGATGTCCTGTTAACTGGAGAAGTTTTTGATTTGTCAAAGGTTCTTGCGCTTGATTAGACCACAAAAAAGCTTCAAAAGGATACTCTGATTCACTTATCATTAACAAACCATCAGAGGCTTGTTTAAGTTTTTCCGTAATGTCGTTAGTCATAAAGATATAAAATCACTCAAATACTACTGTTCTATTACCATATACTAATACACGATTTTGTAAATGCGATCGCACCGCTCTTGCTAATACAATTCTCTCCAAATCTTTGCCTTTTCTCACCAAATCATCAACTTCATCACGGTGACTAACTCGCACCACATCTTGTTCAATAATTGGGCCTGCATCTAAATCAGCAGTAGCATAATGAGCAGTTGCACCAATAATTTTCACACCACGTTCAAAAGCTCGATGATAAGGATTAGCTCCGATAAAAGCTGGTAAAAATGAGTGATGTATATTAATAATTTGTGGGAATTGATTAATAAAATTTGCACTAACAATCTGCATATATTTCGCCAATACAACTAAATCTATTTTGTACTGGCGTAATAATTCTAGTTGTTGGATTTCTTGTTCTAATTTATTATCTTTAGTGATGGGAATATGTTGGAAGTCAATATTAAATTGTTCTGCCACTACTTTTAAATTAGAATGGTTACTAATAATTAAAGGAATTTCAGCAACAAATTCTTTAGCGCGTTGTCGCCAAATTAAATCAAATAGACAATGGTCTTGCCGACTTACCCAAATAGCGATGCGTGGTACTGTATCAGAAAAACGTAATTCCCATTTAGCACCTAAAGGTTGTGCGATCGCATTAAATGCCGGGGCAATAAATTCTCGCGGTAAATTGAACCCATCTAATTGCCATTCAATCCGAGTGAGGAATAACCCAGCAGCAAAATCTGTGTGCTGATCTGCATGGATAATATTACCACCGTTAGAATAGATGAAATTGGCAAATTTCGCCACCAGTCCCCTTCGATCGGGGCAGGAAATCAGCAATGTTGCTGTCGGATTTGTCATGGTAACTTAGAAAAACTAGTGAGATTTGAAGTAGAGTAGCACAGATGTGCTAACCCATTGTGCGTTACCGAAACATACCACAGAAACCGTAATTGCTTATTTACTATTTGTCGGAGTTGGTAAAGGGGTACTGAGTCCAGGTAGCTTCTGACTATTATCTACAGGTTGTTCCCACTCTGATAGTTCCCGATTTACGGCATTTGCAAAATCTGTAGATACTAACAGCACATTTATATTTCCATCGGGTTTAGCAGCAGGGTCAGCTTGAGCATACAATAAACGACCGTTAAAGTTAGATTTACCCAAACTCAACTGATGGCTTTGTCGGTTTTTCAAGGTGATATTAATAGTTGCTTGAGGTGGATCTAAGGCAAATTCTCCAAGCTGTTTTGCTGGAGTTGATAAAGTGCGTAGTTTACCGCCGTAGGCATCGCTATTACCCTTGACCAACAAATCCATTAAATAAGAAACAATAGCATCATTTGCTGGCCCAGATATTGGAGATTTGATTAACCACTTGGGTTTACTAGAAGATTCAGGGTTGCGTTCCAGATTCAGGGTAAGTTTTTTTGTCTTGACTGTCAAAGACTGCACATCATCTTCTCCAAAAGAGAAAATTTTCTGCTTTTGCTCCTTGATTTCTTCGCGCACAGTTGCACCTCGAATTTCATGGAAGTAAACAAAACCACCTAAACCCAAGGCTAGCAGTATCAAAATTAAAGTTGTTCGTGGCAATTTCATTTTTTAGTCATTTGTCATTTGTCATTTGTCATTTGTCATTTGTCATTCGTCATTTGTCATTTGTCATTTGTCATTTGTCATTGGGTATGGAAAAAACTCTTCTTCAGTCTTTACTTGTCACTCCTAACTCTTGTACAGACGCGATTAATCGCGTCTCTACTTCTTACCGTCGTTTCCACCAAATCAGAACTGCGATCGCAATTCCAATTAAAGGTAAAACTAACAGAGATGACAATATTAAAAGATTAGCTTGTGTGGTTGTCAGGGTTATCCGCCGATTTTTCGGTTCTTTGGGACGAATGGAAAGGGGTTGCCGATCTTGTTGACTCAGCCAAGTAACTGAGTTGAGGAATACATCTCCATTTAATTGCTGTTGAAACAAACCATCGGTGGCGAAATCGGAATTTCCTAAAACTACTAACCGTGACTCGGTAGCTGTTTGAGATGAGACAGCAGGGGAAGGAGGGGAAGGAGGGGCAGGGGAGGCAGGGGGAGTAGGGGGAGCAGGGGAGGCAGGGGAGGTAGGGGGAGTGGGGGAAGCCTTGCTTTGAGTGGTTGGTGATGGTAAGGCTTGCGGAGTCTTGGGGGAAGGGGAAGGAGTCGGGCTAGTCTTGTTTTGAGTTGTTGGTGATGGTAGAGGTGAAGGTGTGGGTGAAACTTGCGGAGTGGAAGTAGATTTGGGTGTTTGTTTTCTTGTTAAAGCAACGCCCAAGGTTAAAGGGCCTTTCAGGTCTTTATCTGCATTAAACTCTAATTTTTCGCTTTGGAGGTCGCTTTCTGCCCAACTGCTGGGGTAGGGTTTGGTTCGTAGCAGTGGAGTAGCCTGAACACCAGGCACAGAGCTAATTTCCAGCGGTCGGGCAATCGGATAAAAAGAATTGCCGTTACCGAAATCTTTGGTAATTGGATGTTGTCCATATTCTGTGACTAAGGGCGCAGCAGGGCCAAGTCCCACAACGCTTTCGCCAGAGACATCGACTGCTAAACGATTATCTAGACGAACACCCCACTCTTGTAACAAGCTGTTAAGTTTGGGATCGGTATTAGGATCGATCATCAGCAGTAAATTACCACCGCGATTAAGGTAGTCTTGCAAAGCTTTGACTTCACCCTCAAACAGCCCTCGTTTGGGCCCAGCTACTATTACAACAGCCGCATCTTGAGGAACTTTGGAAGTTTCTCCTAAATTCAGAGGTGATGTTGTGAAATTTTTATCGCCTAATCCCTGAACTGCTTGTGATATTGCATCTTTACCAGGTGAAAGTTGGCGTTCGCCATGACCTTGCAGTAAGTAAACTTTAGCTGTGGTTGAATTTGTTAGTTGTTGCAGGCGACTAGTTAATCTAATTTCTGACAAGCGCTCATTTTCATTTATTGTTTGTACTAATTGCCGTTTATCCCCAGATTCTAAATAAACTTCTCCATAATCTTTGACGCCAAACTTTTCTGCAAGTCCTGGTCTAGCTTGGGGGTCGATATACTCGTATTTAAATTTTGAGCTTTGGCGTTGATAATTTTCTAGTAGTTCTCGGTCTTGGGGATTTTGGTTAATATCAAATACCCATACTTTCACTGGCTGTGGTAAAACCCTTACTAATTCACGTGACTGAGGTGCAAGGGTAAATAATTGAGCCTCTGTTAAGTCTGCCCGCAAGTGATAGCGAGTTCCCAAAAAGTTAATCAATCCCAAAATTGCTAATATTGCCAGAGTTGCCACTAGGGCATTTGTCCCAGCTTGGGTAGAACGACGATTCCACCAGTTACTCTGGTAGCTTTGCCATATTATCCCCAACCCACTGATGACAATTCCTGCAATCAGAAATACTAATGGAATTAATCCCCACTGTTCAGAGATTAACCCAGCTGTTAAGCCGACAGTAATTAGGAATGGGCCTAACCAAAACAGATATTTCCACAGTTTCTTTTTTGCAACTATCTTCATATTATTAGACTGAAGTGAGGAATTAGGAGTTAGGAGTTAGGAGTTAGGAGTTAGGAATTAGGAGTTATTGAGTCTCTGAAACTATTATTCCTTTGTTTCCTTCTCTAGGAGATGCTGCGCAGATACCTCCTTTTCAGTTGGTTTTTTCATTACTTTGCTTAAGTCCTGATGACTTTAACTCCTCACTCCTAACTTTTAACTCATAACTTATATAACTATTGCCTTTGAAAACGCAGTGCATCAATTGATTGAGCTGTAAGAAATATGCCCAAAAAAATGTAACTGGCAAATAAAATTAAAGCGCTAGTATCAAAAATGCCTTGGATTAATGTGTTGTAATGTTTCAGCAACGATAGATAACCTAAAACTTCACCTACGGGGCCAGGGACAATTTTGGCGATTAAATCAATCAATAACAATAATAAAATTACTGCAAAGGTAAGAACGGCAGATAAAATTGTGCTGTCTGTTAATGAAGAAATAAACATTCCTACAGATAAAATTGCTGCTGCTAGTAAGATTAATCCAATATGACCCAGTAAGGGAATTGAGGGCGTCATTGGTGGATTTGAGCCGCTGATGGCGATCGCTTCCAACACTAGCATGGGTGCAACCATTGTGATAAAAAATGTTATCACGCCTAATAATTTACCTACAGCTACCGCCCAATTGGTGATTGGTGAGGTGGCTAAAAGTTCTAAAGTACCGCGCTTCCGTTCTTCGGCATAGAGTCCCATCGAAAGTATGGGCAGAATAAACAACAATAGCCATCCCATACGATCCAAAAATGCCCGAACAAATTCGTAGGGGACATCTATCGGTGGTACTGGTACTCCCAGCTGTTGCCCTTGTGCATCTATTGCCGCAACTCCTACCAATATGCCATCTGGCCCTAGCAAAATCATCACGAAGAATAACCCAGCAATAAACCAAAATATGCCTGCGATCGCATAAGCTAAGGGCGATACAAAATAACTCTGTAACTCTCGGCGATAAATGGCAATAATATTACTCAGCACTATACCCATTTACGCTGCCTCTCCTTCTTTGTCTGCTGCTAAGTCTACCTCAGGATCGAAATTTTTTTCTTCTGTGGTTAGTTGCAAGAATACGTCTTCTAAGGTAGCGTTAACCCGCCGCAATTCATGTAAACCAAATCCGGCACGCACTAATGTGGTAGCAATATCGCGTCCTGGTTCTTTTCCTGGTTGCGATATCACCCGCAGGTAAGCGCGATTTGACTGGGGTTGATGACCTCCGGCTATAGGAATTGATTCTATTAGGCTCACACCCGCGACTTTTTGCAATACCTGTTTCGCTAGGGCGGCTTCTCCTTCTATTTCCAATTCATAACCAGAACCACCTGTCAACTGAGTCATCAGATTTTCTGGTGTATTAGTTGCCACCACCTTACCGCGATTGATGATGGCGACGCGGCTACAAGTCATACTCACTTCTGGCAGAATGTGCGTGGAAAGAATAATTGTGTGAGTACCAGCGAGGCTTTTGATTAAATTCCGCACCTCAATTATTTGTCGGGGATCGAGTCCGACGGTGGGTTCATCCAAAATGATCGCTGGGGGATCGTGGACGATCGCTTGAGCAATTCCGACACGTTGGCGGTATCCTTTAGAGAGTTTGCGAATAATCGTTCGCCTCTTATCTTCTAAGTTGCAGCGTTCGATGGCGGCTGTCACCTTGTTGGGGCGATCGCCTGCTGAAACTCCCTTAATTTGGGCGACAAAATGCAAAAATCCCTCCACCGTCATGTCTGGATATAACGGCGGTGTTTCGGGTAAATAACCAATGCGTTGGCGCACAGCCAAGGAATTTTCATGGACATCATAACCAGCAATCCGGGCATTTCCATTGGTTGCCGGTAAATAACCAGCCAGAATCCGCATGGTTGTGGTTTTTCCAGCGCCATTGGGGCCCAACAGCCCTAAAATTTCCCCAGGCTCGACGCTAAAGGTGACATCGGTAATCGCTGGGGTAGAGCCGTATATTTTACTCAGATGTTCAACTTCAATCATCCGTATAGTGGCGATCGCAAATTATAGAATACCCAATCATCTTAAATCGCAATATTGAGTATGGGGGACTGGCACAAAGATTGGCTGACAATGGGTAAAGTTCCTGAAAAACCTCTTTAGGGACTTCCAAATAAAAAAACATCCCAAATTTTATTGTGGCATGGGTGTCCTCACTGGTTCCATAGTCGAGTTAACTAAGCAGGTATCCTGAAAGAAACTATTTCTCATTTCTCTTTTGAGCGCAGACAAGGGCGAGATTAGCCAGCCACTTGAACGCCGATTTATTCACCAGCTTGCAAATCGTTGGTGCATCTGTTAGTCATATTTCTTAGCAGCTAATCGGTATTGTTTGGGATGAAAATGTGGCGGATTAACTAAAATTTTGCCAAGGAAATTATAAGGTATGAGGTATAGCAATCTGATTTGATTTCTGAATTAATCGTAGGGACTAGGGACTGGGGACTGGGGACTGGGAAGAAGGAATAAAGCTGTACTGAGTTTTTTTCAAAAATCAAATAGGAGTCCTATATTATTCGATAATTTTTGTTATAAATTAGCTAGTATTTGGATTTAGTATTTTAAATTAGCCAAATAGTGTTATTTATCTTGATGGTTCGAGCTAAATTTTCACCCCGCATATCAGACAACTAAAACATTGACCTCTAGCAAAAGAAACTTTTAGAACTCAACAAAAATCTATCTGTAGATAAGTTACTAAAAATCAAAAACTAGCTTAGGGTATGTACAGCCTCTGCAATGAGTATTGGTTTTTCCAAAAACTTTTCATGCCCCATATTCATTATTCTCAGTTACTACGTTATGGTCTTGTTGTATTAATTGTCGCACTAGCATTAGTGCTAATGTTGATGCTAGACCCTTGGTTAAGCATGAATAATACTCCTTTTCTACTATTTTTTAGCGCTGTAATGTTGAGTGCTTGGTATGGGGGTTTGAAATCAGGGTTGTTAGCAACTTTATTGTCTGCATTACTGAGCAATTACTTCTTTCTACCTCCAGCTTATGAGCTGAGTTTTGATTTATCTAATTCTGTGCGAATTGGGTTATTTGCATTGCAAGGATTGCTCTTTAGTATCTTATGTGAGGCATTAAAAAATGCTAAAACAGGGGCGGATGAAAATCTCCAAAAGCTAAGAGTTAGTGAAGAAAGATTTCGATTAGCGTTAAGTAGTTCAGATATCGTCGTCTTTCAGCAGGATCGCAATTTGCGATATCAGTGGATTCATAATCCTCAAGGTCTAGAAACTGCTGAAGAAATGCTGGGTAAGTCTGATGATGAATTATTTACCGCCTCAGTAGCAGCGCAATTAACGGCAATTAAGCAGAAGGTACTAAAAACTGGTGTTTCAACCCGTGAAGAGATTTATCTGACAATTGGTGAAAAAAACCTTTACTACGATTTGCTCGTTGAACCATTAAGGGATGTAGACAATAGCATTCAGGGTCTTACCTGTGCAGGTGTGAATATTACTGAGCGCAAGCAGGCAGAACTAGAAAAAGTCAGGTTGCACCAGGAACTTCAACAAGCTATTGGGCAAAAAGATGAATCTCTGGCTTTACTCAATGCTTGGCTTACTAGTTCGCCAGTGGCGCTGGCTTTTCTCGATCCCGAACTGCGCTACATTCATGCGAATGAAGCGCTAGCTGCTATTAACGGTGTACCACAAACTCAACATATTGGTCGCACCTTTAGGGAAGTACTACCAGAATGGGCAGCGCAAATTGAGCCTATTTTTCAGCAAGTGATGAAAACTAGGCAGCCCTTACTCAACCAAGAAGTAAGCGGTGAAACCTATCCTCCGGGGGTATATCGTTATGGTCTTGTCAGCTATTATCCGGTGTGTTTGCCGGATGGGCAATTATTAGGAGTAGGCATTAGTTCAATTGATATTACTCAACTCAAACAAACTGAACAAGCATTGCAAGAAAGCGAAGCGAAGTTTCGCAGCGTAGTTGAGTCAAACATGATTGGTATTGGCTTCTGGCATAGAGACGGCAGGATTACAGATGCTAACGATGCCTTGCTGAATATGGTGGGTTATACCCGTGAAGAATTACTTTCTGGAAAACTTAACTGGCAAAACTTGACTCCTACAGAATACCTGCCACTCGATAAGCAAGCACTAGCTCAATTTCAAGACAGCCCCTTTTGCACACCATATCAAAAAGAATATATCCGTAAAGACGGCTCACGCTTGCCGATTTTGGCAGGTGGTAGCCATTTTGAAGGGACTGTAGATCGAGGAGCTTTTTTTGTTCTCGATATTACAGAGCGCAAGCAAGCTGAGGAAAGGCTGCGCTATATCGCCCAAATTAGTAGTGTACTCTCTACTTCGTTAGATTATGAACAAACCTTACAACAAATCGCTAAAATCTCAGTTCCTCAGCTAGCTGATTGGTGTAGCGTTGATATTTTAAATGAAGATGGTTCCATTCGCCGCCTACCCATTGCCCATGCAGACCCATCGAAAGCGGAGTTGGCGCGTAAACTTCAGGAGTATGTGACAGATTACAAGGGTGCAAGTGCAATTACTAGAGTACTGCAAACTGGACAAAGTGAATTGATTTCAGAGGTATCTGACTCGCTATTAGTAGCAACTACTCAGAATCAGGAACACTTAGAACTTGTTCGGCAATTGGGGATGAAGTCTGTAATGATTGTGCCGTTAATCGCAAAAGGGCGGATACTCGGCTGTATTACCTTTGTCAACACCCGATCGGATCGTCGCTACGATCGCACTGACCTAACTTTAGCAACAGAGATTACTCATCGTGCTGCCTTAGCAGTGGAAAATGCCCAACTTTATCGAGACATCCACCAAGCTTTAGTCCATTATGCCGAATCTCTATCTCTTCTAGATGCGCTGCTAGAAGCAGCTCCTATTGCTGTATGCTTTTTGGATCGAGAACTGCGATATATCCGCATTAATCAAGTTTTCGCTGACATTAACGGTTTAACTATAGAAGAACATCTAGGATGCAAATTTAGGGAAGTTTTGCCAGCGATGGCGGCTGAGTTAGAGCCACAGTTACAGCGCGTGTTAGATACTGGAGAACCCCTACTGAATATGGAAATCAGTGGTGAGACAAGAGGACAACTAGGACGTTACGGTTACTGGCTCGGCAACTATTACCCAGTTGATAACGCAATGGGTGAAACGGTAGGAATTGGCATTATTTTGGCAGAGGTGACAGCAGCCAAGCAAACAGAAGTTGCTTTGCGAGAAAGCGAAGAAAGGTTTCGGGCAATGTTCAATCAAGCAGCTGTCGGTATTACTCTAGTAGGGTTGGATGGACGATTTCTGCAAGTTAATCCTGCCCTATGCGAAATTACTGGGTATAGCCATGAAGAGTTAATGCAAATGAACTTTCAGGAAATTACCCACCCTGACGACTTAGAAGTTGATTTGGAAAATGCTCGGCGAGTTTTAGCAAAAGAAATTAGTGGATATTCCTTAGAGAAGCGCTACATCCGCAAAGATGGTTCTATCGTTTGGGCAAACTTAACTTCATCAGCAGTTTGGAATGCGAAGGGACAACCAATGTATGCATTAGGGATTATTGAGGATATTAGCCACCGCAAACGAATTGAAGCCACACAAAACTTTTTAGTCGAAGCCAGCACCTTACTAGCTGCCTCATTGGATTATGAAGTAACTTTAGAAAATGTGGCAAATCTAGCAGTTCCAACTTTAGCCGACTTGTGTATTGTAGATGTCTTCCAGGAAGATTGGTCAAGTAAACAAATTGCGATCGCAATTGCCGATTCCACAAAACTAAACATTTTAGACCAAATCCGTCGGCGTTATCGACCTAGAACCAAAGCCAAACAGCTTGTACGGCAGCTACACTTAGGTATATCTGTCTTTTATCCCGAATTATCTGACTCACATCTTCTACAGATGTCTGAAGACAACGAACATCTGCAATTACTGCAAAGTTTGGGTATTCGTTCTCTGATGGTGATTCCAGTTCGTTCTCGCGGGCAATTATTTGGAGCAATCTCTTTTTTTACCGCCGAGTCAGGTAGATACTACCAACAAACAGACTTGGCTTTAGCAGAAGATATCGCTCGGCGGGCGGCGACAGCCATCGACAACGCCAGACTCTACCAGGAAACTCAACGGTCTGTCAATCGCACCATACTTTTACAAAGAATAACTGCTGCCTTCTCAGAAGCCTTAACTCCCCAACAGGTAGCTGATGTAGTGGTAAACCAAGGCATTGCCGCCTTGAAAGCTACTGGTGGTTCCGTTGTCTTACTTACTGAGGCAAATACTACCCTAAATGTTGTGCAAGCAATTGGCTATCCGCAAACGCTGATAAATACTTTGACAACTTTTCCGATTACAGCACCTAACCAAATAGCAGAAACAGTCAGAACTGGGCAGCCGATTTTTTTAGAAAATTTAGCAGCCATGATTGCTAGATATCCCAACTTAGCAGATGTTGTGACTGTTATGGCGAATAATGCCTGGGCTTCCATTCCCTTGGTAGTAGAAGGTAAAGTAATTGGCGCACTGGGATTAAGCTTTACTACTGGACAAATATTTAATGAAGAAGACCGGGGATTTATGTTGACACTGGGACAACAGTGTGCGCAAGCGATTGCCCGCGCTCAACTTTACGAAGCTGAAAAGACTGCCAGGGCAGAAGCCGAGACAGCCAACCGGATTAAGGATGAATTTCTCGCTGTGCTTTCCCACGAACTCCGAACTCCCTTGAATCCAATTTTAGGGTGGGCAAAGTTACTCAGAACCCGCAAGTTCGACGAAGCTACTAAAATCCGGGCATTGGAAACAATCGAGCGGAATGCCAAGTTACAAACCCAATTGATTGGAGATTTACTTGATGTTTCCCGGATTTTGCAAGGTAAGGTTAGGTTAAATCTCCATGCAGTGGATTTGAAAATAGCGATCGCATCTGCATTAGAAACGGTGCGTTTAGCAGCAGAAGCCAAATCGATTCAAATTCAAATCATCTTAAGTAATGATATCGGCAAAGTTCTCGGCGATGGCGATCGCTTGCAACAAGTGATCTGGAATCTCCTCTCCAATGCCGTTAAATTCACACCTACGAATGGACTTGTAGAAGTGCGTCTAGAGCAAGTTGGTTTAGATGCCCAAATCCAGGTAATTGATACAGGTAAAGGAATTAACCCAGAATTTTTGCCCTACGTCTTTGATTACTTCCGGCAAGCAGATGCTAAGACAACCAGAGTATTTGGCGGATTGGGATTAGGGCTGGCAATTGTGCGTCATCTGGTAGAACTTCACGGTGGCACAGTTCAGGCAGAGAGTCCAGGTGAAGGACAAGGAGCTACCTTCACAGTTAAACTACCTTTGCTCAAAAATTCTCAGTTGCGAGTTAGAAGTAGTGAGGCTTCTCAAACAGAACTCAGTACTGACGAGACATTACTGGCTGGAGTACAAATCCTGCTTGTGGACGATCAAGCCGATGTGCGAGAGTTTTTTAGCTTTGTGCTGGAACAATATGGCGCGACAGTGACAGCAGTTGAATCAGCAGATGAAGCACTGCAAACATTAATGCAATCAAACCCAGATATCCTCTTAAGCGATATTGGAATGCCCTTCATGGATGGGTATATGTTGCTACGTGAAGTGAGAAAATTACCACCAGAGCAAGGCGGACAAATTCCGGCGATCGCTTTGACTGCTTATGCAGGAGAAATTAACTACAACCAAGCAATGGCGGCAGGATTTCAAAAACATCTACCTAAACCCGTCGATCCAGCAGATTTAGCCGCAGCGATCGTTAGTCTCATTGGGCGCACTTCACCTTCTGAGTAAATTAACTCTTCAATTTCTCTTCTTTGCTTTAGAAATTAAATATATATTTTTTATTTTTATTTAGAAATTTGCCATTTGCAAATTGATGTTATAAATTAATGCTCAGGTTTTAATCAGAGATTTATTTACCAATGAAAACCCAACAGTTCAGTTCAACAACCCTAGAAAATAGACCTACCAAGACGAAAAAACAGTCTTTTCCTGGTAAGAGTATTGGTACTCCCAAAGTACCATTTCGTAAATCCTATAAAATAGTCCAACAACATGAGTTACTTAGTGACTGGGAACACGCGAGTTAATTTAGTAAGTACTTACGATCTAAATTCATGTACTACTCTCGGTATCCAGTCAGACATTAAATGATACCAATTTTCTGTGAAGTTGCACTTAATAACGAGGTGATGATATAATCCCATCCACAAATAGAAGCGTAGTTTACCACCGTAGGTCTTACCCTGAGCCTGTCGAAGGGCATCGCTTTTGCTGAGATGGAACCCTTGAACCTGTTTTAACTTCCGTCTTAATTCATCTTTAGGCCCCTAGTTGTTTATTCACCATCGAATTTTCTTAGCACCTTGGTATCAAGAAATGGAAAAGTATTTAGTCACCAAAGAAGAGATTGAGTCTTATAAAGGACTAGAAAAAACACATTTTCTCAACTCCAATGCTCGCAGACTAAATAAGTCTTTAGGGGATTTGACAGGTTTAAAAAATATCGGTTTCCACATTATTGAAGTAGAGCCTGGACGTGAATCAACGGAACTTCATATGCACTATCACGAAGAAGAGTGCGTATACATTCTTGAGGGAGAAGCTGAAGCAACAATTGGAGAAAGCGTTTATCCAGTTAAAGCAGGAGATTTTATTGGATATCGTGCTGGTGGTAAGCCGCATAACCTGAAAAACACGGGCAATTCTATATTCAAATGTATAGTAGTTGGTCAAAGGCTAGAGCATGATATCGGTGATTATCCAAATTTGCACAAGCGTATATATCGGAGCAAAGGTTTAAAGTGGAATCTGGTCGATATGGAAAATATAGCTGAACCAGTAGCAGGTAAGAAGGCATAACAGGTAGAATGCATTTCCTCATGATTTCTTTGGCTCTATTGCCATGAGCCAACAATCTGAGTATTCTCCTTCATGCAGTTCATGTGCCGGCAATAGCTTTACTTTCACAAAACCACATTTTTCATAACAGCGAATAGCACGATAATTGTCAACGTGCGGATCTATAACAATTTTCTGAGCTTGATACTGTTCAAAAAGATAGTTGATAAATACTGATAGCATTTTTGTACCAATTCCCTTGTTCCAATAGTCGGTTTCGCCGATGAACAAGTCAATCGCATAGACACGATCGGTTTGGTCGAGATGATACAATTGTCTATCAGTTTCCGATAAGTCATTGAGTGTACAATACTGCAAATAACCAATGGGAATATTTTGATAGTAGAGGAGGCAAGGAATAACCGCCTCATCTCCCCTAACCATCGGTTTGTACGTTTCTATAATTCTTTCTAAAGGAAAAAAATTATCTCTTCCTTCATAAAATTCTAAAACTTTTGCATTAGTTAACCATCTTGCCATCAACTCATAATCATACATTTCATCTTGCATGAGACGAATAGATATTTCGTCTTTTCTAATCAGCATATCTTGTATAAATAGAATATTTTTTATAGCACCTATTAATATATAGCAAGGGACTGGGGACACTTCGACAAGCTCAGTGCATCGCTGGGGACTGGGTGAAAAGCCTTTTTGTGTCTAAGTTTTATCGTCTGTTGATGTTCTAACCACCAAGGCTTGTGCTATAAATTGTTAAAAATGTCTATATTTTGACATAATTTGTGAAAAAAAGAGGAATTTTATCTCTATTTTCTAAGAATAAAATTCCTCTTCAACCCTTATAAGACCCTTGAGATTAGATAGTTATCCACAGGTGAGATTTATTTAGTTCCCACCAGATACAACAGCTTTATTATGTATCGCAGTGTCTTCAGGCTTTCTCTGCCATTTACCATCATTGCCTGGTTCGTATTCATTTTTTACACTATTCCAAGCAATATCACGCGCACCATCTTCACTCGAACCATTACTTTCAGCAGCATTAAATGCTGCAAGAAAAATCTGTTGTGCGTGTTCAGGCAGTTGTCCTTTGATATCTTCCGCTAATTCATCTATTTTGTTATAAGGCATGAACTCACTCCGAATTATCTTAACTTGAGTCTATGCTAAAGAACTGGTAATCTAATTTCCTCCTTCTCTAAGTAGAGAACCAAATAATCATACTTTTGGCTGAGTCAAATAATTTTTAAATCAGCGACGCAATAATATTAATACTCATAGCTAAAATGGTGGTATTGAAAAAGAAAGATAATATGCCATGTAACAGAGTTAAGCGTCTCATATCGGGTGATGTTGTCTGCACATCTGAAACTTGACTGGTCATGCCAACAACAAATGAATAATATAAAAATTCCCAGTAGTCTGGATAGTCGTTATGAGGAAAATCTAAACCTCTAGTGATTTCTTCACTATGATTACGATTAATATATTTGTAATAACTGTGTGCATATTGCACTGCAAACATCGTATGCACTAATAACCAGGAACCGACAATGGTCATAATTGAAAGTACAACGTGTAGGGTAAGCTGAATTATTGACAATCCTTTTTTATCAAGTAAAAACCCAATAGCTAAAACACTGGCACAAGCCGCAGCGATTACCAGCATAAATATAGCCAAATGTCCTTCATATTCACTCTCAGCATAACGGCGAATTTTTTCTGGGTTAGCCTTAATCATTTTCCACCACGTTATCGCTAAGAAAAAGTCAATACCGGAGTTCCAAGCACAGAGAATGCGAGTAGGTAAGTGCAGAGAATGCGGCAGGATTACTGAAACTAATACAGCGAGTCCGACAGCAATAATTAATCGGGGTCGAGAGTCAAAGTTTTTAAATAAATTAAATTTCACAAATATTGCGATCGCAGAGTTTAACTAATTCGTAATTCATAACTTGTGGTGAAACACTACACCACATTACACAATCGTCATTCCAGATTTTACTAGGGTTTGAATCCACATAAGTAGATGGACAAAAATATTTACAACCATTGCAAACTCAGTAAATCACCTAATACTCTGCAAATGTCTCACTTGCAATGACATTGTGTAATTAATTTTGTCCAACTACTTTTTTATCTTCCCAGTCTTTAATCTCCAGCCCTTAGTTCAATTAAAAATTATTGGAACTTGGCTCTAATCGTCTCTATGCGTTTACGATTAACACCCAAATCGCTTTGACCTAAACGTGAAGCTGAACGCACATGGATAAGATTTGCAGTCCGGTCTAGATAGAATTCTACATCATCGACAAATCCCAGTAAAGCACTTTTAAATTCTGCATATAAATAATCTTTACTTTCGCTAATGATTTTGGTTCTTGGTAAAGACTCAATAATCTGTTTAAGATTAGTAATCGCTTGTTCTGGAGTAGATGTAAAAGTCAGTGGTGCAATTTGATGAGATGCATCTGTACTCTGACTAGAAACGCAATTGGGAGAATTAGGACAGGGTGTTAATTTACCGTTGCTAATACCTAAATTATTTGGTCGTTTGCCAGCAAAAACCATAATTATGTCTCCGGGTGAGTGAATAAATATACTCTCACACATTTGTTTGAATCACTGTAATATTTTGGCGTAATCGCATCTTCTAGCAAATGACAGATTCACTAAAACATCGGTGATGCGATCGCTCTTTATGATTCAATACGCTTGGGTTAGCGCCAAAAACCCAACATTTTCATAACTTTGTTGGGTTGCGCCTTGCTTTACCCAACCTACAATTTTTCATAAAAAAAACCTGTATTCTTTGCTCAATAAAGCTTACAGGCTATATTACACCTATACCAAGTTACTTCAGACTAGGCGATACTCAAATTAACTCGGACAATCAAATCGTTGTAATCTCGATCGCCGCCATTAGCCAAATCCTCAAAGCCAAAAGCGTTATTCCCTAATAGGCGAATATGATCTGCTTTGTCAGTGTTAGCACCCAAGAAGGAGAAGTAAACTGCCGGATCGTTATTGGTATTGCTATCAAGAATTGCATCAGTCCCGGCATTAACGATGATAAATGGGACGAAAATAGCACCAGGTTGGAAATTACCTGTGAAAGTTGCTGTACCTTCGTTAGCTACACTCAAATCAATACCAGCGACACGGTGACTAATAGCTGCCTGAGTATAACCCGCCTGTCCAACCAGCACATCTGCTGTACCATCGCCATTGGTATCGATGCCACCATTCTCATCAGTTATCTGATAAAAGCCGACAAAGTTGTTAAAAGCTGCTTCTCTATGAACTACAAATTCGGCTTTCACCAATTGTTTCACATCCCGTAAATCAATTAGTTCGGGTTCATATTTTCCTTGAAGACCAGTACCTAGAGGTGGATCTTGCTCTGTTGCTGCAATCTTGACAACCAAATTCTGGAAGTTGAGAGAGAACCCTGTATCATCCACATTCGTATCTGAGGAAAAAAGCACCTGAGAAAACGGGGTTTGTCCAGATAGCACCGCCTGAGTAGTGCTGCTACGGATTAAATAAAATCTTAGGTTGCTCTCAGAATTGAATTCCAGTAGCCTGCTGAGGTCAGTGGGATTAAAACCATTGGGTAATTTGGCAAGAGATGAAAGAAGCACTGTTGCCCGTTGGAGAGCTAGTTCGGTGTAATTTGCAGCACCAGGGGCTACGCCATTAATCCTACCTTCTGCATCGTCAACGACAAATACACCCAGTTCATTGACTTCTTCAGAAGTGTTGCTTTTAATCTTGACTGAGAGTTTGGCTTTTTCACCGTTAACTTGATTTTTGATCGTAAAGATATCACCTGTAATTCTTGTGAGTAGGCTGATTGATTTAGTCTCAGCAGTAATCCCTTGAGCAATGGTGAGTGCAAATACATCACTGACTTCAGCCCCAACCAAATCTTTGGCAGTAACTTTGATGTTCAAGCTACCCAAATTATTATTCGTAGGAGTGCCGCTGAAAGTACGCTTGTTAGGATTGAAGCTTAACCAACTAGGTAGTGGATCGCTATTGTCTAAGGTAGCAGTGTAGGTTAGGGTATCTTCAATATCTACATCGCTAAAGGTGTTTTCAGAGATAGTGAAGTTAAAGGTAGTTTCTGCCGTAACTTTTTGGTCAGCGATCGCCTGCTCTACAATTGGTGGATTGTTAGCTTTAGCAATTGTGAGTGCAAATACATCACTAATTTCAGCAAGAGCTGGATCTGTGGCGGTGACTTTAATGTTCAAGCTACCCACATTATCATTCGTAGGAGTGCCGCTGAAGGTAAGCTCGTTAGCATTGAAGCTTAACCAACTAGGTAGTGGATCGCCATTGTCTAAGGTAGCAGTGTAGGTTAGGGTATCTTCAATATCTACATCGCTAAAGGTGTTTTCAGGAATGGTGAAGTTGAAAGTAGTTTTTGCTGTGGCCTTTTGGTCAGCGATCGCCCGATCTACAATTGGCGCACTATTGAACTTAGCAACTGTCAATACAAACACATCACTAACTTCATCCCCAGAAATATCCTTGACAGTGACTTTGATATTCTGATTACCCAAATTCTCCATCGTTGGAGTACCACTAAAGTTCCGGGTAGCAGAATTAAAAGTTAGCCAACTGGGCAGTGGATCGCCGTTTTCGAGAGTAGCAGTGTAGGTGAGGCTATCGCCAGCATCAATATCAATGAAGGTATTTTCTGGGATCGTAAAATTGAACTGCGTATTTATGAGTACCTTTCGATTAGCGATCGCCTCAACTAACTCTGGTGCATCGTTAACGTTCTTAACAGTAAGTGCAAAATCATCACTGACTTCAACCCCAAAAATATCCCTAGCAATAACTTTAATGTTGAGGCTACCCACGTTTGCATTTAAGGGAGTGCCATTAAAGGTTTTGGTAGCAGCATTGAAGGTTAACCAATTAGGTAAAAAATCACCGTTTTCGAGAGTGGCGGTGTAAGTGAGGCTATCGCCAGCATCGACATCAATGAAGCTGTCTTCTGAGAAAGTGAAATTGAAAACCGTGTCTTCTATTGCTTCTTGGTTTGCAATTTCGTTCATCACCTCTGGCGGATCGTTGACGTTATTAACGGTGAGTGTAAACACATCACTGATTTGAGCAAGAGCTAGATCCGTGGCAGTAACTTTAATGTTGAGGCTACCCACGTTTGCATTTAAGGGAGTGCCACTGAAGGTTTTGGTTGCAGCATTGAAGGTTAACCAACTCGGTAGAGAGTCGCCGTTTTCGAGAGTGGCAGTGTAGGTGAGAGTGTCGCCAGCATCGACATCAATGAAGGTGTTGTCTGGGATAATGAAGGTGAAAACTGTATCTTCTGTTGCTTGTTGAGGAGCGATCGCCTGAAATACCTCTGGCGCATCGTTGACGTTGTTAACGGTGAGTACAAAAACATCATTCGCTTGGGCGCCAGCAGTATCTTTAGCAGTAACTTTAATGTTGAGGCTGCCGACATTTGCATTTAAGGGAGTGCCACTGAAGGTTTTGGTTGCAGCATTAAAACTCAACCAACTCGGTAGAGAGTCACCATTTTCAAGAGTGGCAGTGTAGGTGAGAGTGTCGCCAGCATCAACATCCTTAAAGGTGTTGTCTGGGATAATGAAGGTGAAAACTGTATCTTCTGTTGCTTGTTGGTTTGCAATTTCGTTCATCACCTCTGGCGCATCGTTGACGTTGTTAACAGTGAGCGTAAACACATCACTGATTTGAGCAAGAGCTAAATCCGTGGCAGTAACTTTAATGTTGAGGCTACCCACGTTTGCATTTAAGGGAGTGCCACTGAAGGTTTTGGTTGCAGCATTGAAGGTTAACCAACTCGGTAGAGAGTCGCCGTTTTCGAGAGTGGCAGTGTAGGTGAGAGTGTCGCCAGCATCAACATCCTTAAAGGTGTTGTCTGGGATAATGAAGGTGAAAACTGTATCTTCTGTTGCTTGTTGGTTTGCAATTTCGTTCATCACCTCTGGCGCATCGTTGACGTTGTTAACAGTGAGCGTAAACACATCACTGATTTGAGCAAGAGCTAAATCCGTGGCAGTAACTTTAATGTTCAAGCTACCCACGTTTGCATTTAAGGGAGTGCCACTGAAGGTTTTGGTTGCAGCAT
>NZ_JAVRCB010000042.1:0-81594 GCF_034530955.1 Nostoc sp. DedQUE05
CAGAAGTTGGACTTTAATACACATAATCATGATTCTGTCAATGCGTAAGTCCTAAGCCAATAAAAGGCTTTTGACCTGGGAATAAAATCACCCTTTTGTCCCTAGTCATTTGTCAAGTGTAGTTTTCTAATGACAAATGACTAATGACAAATGACTAACTCAGAGACTCCAAATAGTCGCGGATGAGGTTGCGGCGCTTGGGTTGACGTAGCTTTTGCAAAGCCTTAGATTCAATTTGGCGGACTCGTTCGCGCGATAAGTCAAGAGCGCGGCCAATTTCTGCTAAAGAATAAGGATGACCATCTGCCAAACCAAACCGCATCAGAATTACATCGCGCTCCCGACTAGTCAAATCTGATAGAAGATGATGCAAATCTCTTTGTAAAGATTCTCGCATTAACATTTCTTCTGGAGTTACACTGTCAGTTTCGAGTAATTCGCCTAACTCAGTGTCTTTATCTTTTCCTACTTTGGTTTCCAAAGAAACGGAGCGAGGAACCCGCAACAAAACTTCTCGGACTTGGGTAGGTGTCATCTCTAACTCAGTTGCTAAATCTTCCAGAGTTGGGGTACGACCTTTTTCTTGAGCAATTTTGCGTTGAGCTTTTTTGATTTTGTTTAACTTTTCGGTGATGTGAACCGGTAGGCGAATCGTGCGACTAGAAGTTGCGATCGCCCGTGTAATACCCTGACGAATCCACCAGTAAGCATAGGTACTGAAGCGATAACCCTTAGTTGGGTCAAATTTTTCTACAGCCCGCTCCAAACCTAATGTACCTTCTTGGACTAAATCTAACAATTCCAAACCACGATTTTGATACTTCTTGGCAACAGACACAACTAAGCGAAGATTCGCTTTAATCATGTGTTCTTTTGCTTGGAGTCCTTGGGATTGAACTTGCTCCAACTCTTCTACAGTCAACTTAGCGATTTCAGCCCAGCGACGTTTCCCATTTGCCAAAATCGGTCTGAGATCGGATAAAATTATGTCAGCAGTGGCAGCCCATCTTTCCAAAGACGGGCGATGTCCTAGTTCCGAGGTTAGACGTTCTTGAACTTCAACTAACCTTAGATAGGGTGTAATCACTTCATCCCCTTGCTTTGCGGCGTTAGCAAGTACTATCCGCATCCGCAAGTAGCGTTGGACTTTTTGAGCTTCTGAAACCTCTTCATCACGCCCCAACAAGCGAACCCGACCAATTTCTTGAAGATATAGACGTACTAGGTCTGTACTCCGACGGTTGGTGCTAGCAGCAAAGTTAGCATTGTCTACAGTTGCCAGTTCTAGCTCCTGTAGGTCATCTACCGATAACTCACTGTCATCAACCGTGAGATCCGAGTCCAAAGCCTGGCTAGACTTTTTGGTGTTGTAGGGGGCGTCTGCATAAAAAGATGTTGCTGGCATAAAGATCGTCTCAATGGCTCCAGGTAACAATAGATTTCGGTCAGCTTAGATTACGGTCAGCTATTCAACTGTTGCTATTGTTCCCGCGATTAACGATGAACTAACATGGTTGAACGTTCCCTTACAATTTTTTTTAGAAATTAACTGTAAGGGTTTTATTGGATACAGAATTACTGAACTTAATCGGCTGCTAAACTTTTGATTAAACCAATAGCTATTTAAATCCACAGCTAGGTTTGCAATATTTGAACTACTTAGTTAATATTTCAACCTTGATGGTTTTTTGATAGTAACTTTTGTAACACAGTATAAACATCCTTCAGTGAATGTCATCTTTATAATTGGCATAGTCACATTTACATGGGTGCAAAAGTAATATCCTGACGATTTAGCAATTTTTTCTCAGGATTATTCAGGTATAAGTAGAACTAATAGATATCGGGAAAGTGATTAGCATTAACGGCAAAAATTCTCTCGACACGGAGATAGAAGATGCGGATAAATTATCAAACACCCTCTCCGTGTTCCTGCGCCGTCTTGTATGTCAGTCTGAAAGTGCCAATTTCAACTTGATAGACTACTAACTAGTAGTCCATCAAGCTAAGGAAAGCTTGTTATGTAGTAAGCACTTCAGTGCTTAATATAAGGACTAAAGTCCTTACTACTAACTTATTTAGCTATCAAGTTGATTTGACAGACCACTAACTAGTAGTTGTACTCTGGCTTGATATCTCGCAACATCAGTTCATCAAGTGCTTGTCGGGGTGTGATTTCGCCTTGAAGTAACCGATAAACTTGCTCGGTAATTGGGACTGCGATGTTTTGTTGGTTGGCTCGTTGCATCAAAACTCGGCAAGTGTTTACTCCTTCAGCAGTTCCTTGTAAATTTGCGAGAGTTTCTGTAAGTGACTTACCACCAGCTAACTGATAGCCGACTTGGTAATTGCGACTTAAAGGACTATTGCACGTTGCTAACAAATCTCCTAGACCCGATAAACCATAAAATGTTTCCGTCTTAGCGCCCCAGTTGTTGCCGATACGAACCATTTCTGTCAGTCCACGGGTGACTAAAGCAGCTTTGGCATTGGTTCCCAGTTGTAAACCATCGCATACACCAGCTGCGATCGCAATCACATTTTTCAGTGTTCCTCCCAGTTCTACCCCCAAGGGATCAGGATTCGTATATACCCGGAAACGATGAGAAGAAAATACTAACTGCACTACTTCCGCAGCCGTGGGGATGTTACTAGCTACCACCGTGGCTGCTGGTAATTCCATTTGAATTTCTTTTGATAAATTAGGCCCAGATAAAACAACCACTGCATGGTTAGGGAATATTGTTTGCCAAATTTGTGAAGGTGTACAGGTGGTTTGGGGATCTAAGCCTTTCGTCGCCGTCACAAAAATTGTCTCTGGAGAAAGGGGGAAAGACTCAACTTCAGAAGCAACACCTCTCACACCAATCATTGAGATAGCGGACAGGATTATTTGAGCATCTTTTAAAACTGCTTGAAGAGTTTGGGAACCTTGACGCGACCACACGCGCACCTGATGACCATTTGCAGCAGCAAGATTTGCCAGAGATGCACCCCAAGCACCCGCACCCAGAATTGCAACGGAAAGTTTTGTGTTGGAGTACATCTGCTCACTCATAACTCCTAATTCCTAACTCCTAACTTTTGAGCGTGGGTAGCGTTCCATCAACTCCCTGACTTGTTCAGCATGATAAGAGCTTCTTGTCAATGGCGAAGAAACAACTTGTAAAAATCCGATTTCTTCGCCGAATGCCTTCCAATCAGCAAATTGTTCTGGATTGACAAATTCGTTTACCTGCAAGTGTTTTTGACTGGGTTGGAGATATTGCCCAATGGTCAAAATGTCGCAATCGACAGATCGCAAGTCTTGCATAACTTGGCGAATTTCGGCATCAGTTTCACCAAGTCCAACCATGATGCCAGATTTAGTGTATGTGCTAGGAGAAAGTTGGCGAGTGCGTTGCAATAATTCTAATGTGCGATCGTAGTTTCCTTGGGGACGCACCCGGCGATATAGGCGTGGAACAGTTTCGGTATTGTGGTTTAATACCTCTGGCGCAGCCTGTAGAATTAACTCTAGAGCATTCCAATTACCGCATAAGTCAGGAATTAGCACCTCAATTGTGGTGTTGGGTGAAACAGAGTTAACTGCATCAATACACGCTATAAACTGAGATGCACCACCATCAAGCAAGTCATCTCGGTTTACAGAAGTGATGACTACATGATTAAGGTTCAGGCGGCGAACAGCTTGGGCCAGTCGTGTAGGTTCTGTGGGGTCTAGTGGTTTGGGTTTTTTCTCAAAATCAATATCGCAGTAGGGACAAGCGCGTGTACAAGCGGGCCCCATAATCAAAAACGTGGCAGTCCCAGCGTTGAAGCATTCACCAATATTCGGACAGGACGCTTCCTCGCAAACTGTATTGAGGGCTAAATCCCGCAAAATTTCTTTAACGTTACCGATGCGCTCACGTCCAGGTGCTTTCACCCGCAACCAGTCTGGTTTTACAGTCACAATCCGCTTTTACCACTAGAGTTATACAAACTTAATCCTAGCAAGCAAAGTCTTTGATGAAGCGATCGTATATAGATGTAATTCTGCTATTTAGTGCAGGTTATGATATTCTTAATTTACAATGCCATTTTTATGGCGGGATGTGGCGCAGCTTGGTAGCGCACTTCGTTCGGGACGAAGGGGCCGCTGGTTCGAATCCAGTCATCCCGATTTTTTGATGTAGAGCGACAAATTATTTGTCGAATGCTCCTCTATTAACTTAAATATAGCTGACTTTCTTTGAGTCTAAAAAGTACCGCCCGAAGTCGTGTACTTAAAGGTTTCAATCCCTAATAGGGATTTTAGTTGATTGCGATGTGTAGCGGTATCAATAGAATTATCACCAATGTTTCAATCCCTAATAGGGATTTTAGTTGATTGCGATTCTTCTGATTCACCTTTGCTACAGTGTCAATAAAGGTTTCAATCCCTAATAGGGATTTTAGTTGATTGCGATCTTTTGCCAGTACCCATTTCACCGATAATCATTGTTTCAATCCCTAATAGGGATTTTAGTTGATTGCGATATGTGGGATAAAAATCAAAAAAGTGAAGTGTTTCTGTTTCAATCCCTAATAGGGATTTTAGTTGATTGCGATATCCATTTTTGCTAAATTTGATAAAATGTGTTTAACAAGGGTTTCAATCCCTAATAGGGATTTTAGTTGATTGCGATTGGTAGCGTTGGCAGTTTGGGGAATGTGCTGGTTGTTTCAATCCCTAATAGGGATTTTAGTTGATTGCGATTTTTTATGCAAGCCCCATTAATGCAATCATATTTGTTTCAATCCCTAATAGGGATTTTAGTTGATTGCGATATTGTGTGTGAATCAGTTAATAAGTACGATAAAAGTTTCAATCCCTAATAGGGATTTTAGTTGATTGCGATCTGATAGCACTACTACGGAGAAAAATGAGTTTTCTGTTTCAATCCCTAATAGGGATTTTAGTTGATTGCGATTTTACGCATAATGCGACCAGCTATCGGCATCTTCAGTTTCAATCCCTAATAGGGATTTTAGTTGATTGCGATGAATCGCAACCATCACAAATGCGATCGCAAAACCAGTTTCAATCCCTAATAGGGATTTTAGTTGATTGCGATCAATTCTTTATATTCGGGCTTGGCCTGCATAATCTGTTTCAATCCCTAATAGGGATTTTAGTTGATTGCGATTAAAGTAATTAAAGTCAGTAAAGGATTTGAATTGAAGAGTTTCAATCCCTAATAGGGATTTTAGTTGATTGCGATCCGGTGCTAACGTATTCCCCTATTGACCAAATTAACGTTTCAATCCCTAATAGGGATTTTAGTTGATTGCGATCTGTTCAATTGCTTCTGCAATCGCGTCTTCTGCAATGTTTCAATCCCTAATAGGGATTTTAGTTGATTGCGATCAGATTTTTTAAGTCTGCTCCTGCCGTCTTTTCAGTTTCAATCCCTAATAGGGATTTTAGTTGATTGCGATCCTAGCATCGAAACTGGTGTCAGCATTGATATTAAAGGTTTCAATCCCTAATAGGGATTTTAGTTGATTGCGATTAATGTCACACTTTCTTAGTTCGATTTGGAGAAGTTTCAATCCCTAATAGGGATTTTAGTTGATTGCGATTCGTCAAGATATCAAATATTATTCTCTGAATTTAAGTTTCAATCCCTAATAGGGATTTTAGTTGATTGCGATATGAGCTTGCGAATCAGCAGAATACAATAAATCGTTTCAATCCCTAATAGGGATTTTAGTTGATTGCGATTCAATTTCGTAATCATTAAATACTAACCAAGCCAAGTTTCAATCCCTAATAGGGATTTTAGTTGATTGCGATCTTCCACTTTGACGTAAGAACAGCTAAAAATTAATGTTTCAATCCCTAATAGGGATTTTAGTTGATTGCGATTTTAGCCGAAACGCGCACTAGAGTAAAAGCAGAATGGGTTTCAATCCCTAATAGGGATTTTAGTTGATTGCGATCGCAGGCGTTTGAAAGCCCTGTGTTATTTTGTTTTCAAGGTTCAACAGCGCGAATGCGAAAATCATAACATAAGGATTGGGAATTGTGCTAACTGTAAATAGCTGAAAGTCAGTTTATATGAGGTGCGCGGATGGTTTCAAGATGCTAAAGCTCTCAAATTCTTGCAGATAAAGCAATCTAGCCATTTTTGTACTAACCCTTTCACCAACACCTACCCATTCGCGCATTTAGCAAAAAAACTAGTCTAATTACTTAAAAGTTTTCCTTAACAGCTAACATCTGTAAAATCTTTTCTACACGATCCAACTCTCCAACGATTCGCCGAATTGGATGAGGCCAAACCTTGACAAGGGTAGGAGTTGCAGAAACCTGATTTAGTTCTGCTTGTTCTGGATGGCTTAAAACATCAATCACCTTCAAAGTATAAGGGTGTTTGAGCGATCGCTCTAACAATTCGTGTAAATTTTGCAGAATGCGTTCAGTAGAACTGCTATGTCCGGCAACAAATAAGCGGAGAACATAGCCTTGGGTAATGGCTTCTTTTTTTTGTACTATTACTGGTTGGTGATATTTTGGCACAGGTTCAGAAAGGTCTAGACGGACAATTAAATCGTGATCCTCCCAAAGCTGGCCAAATGACGAACGATAGGTTGTTAACACCATGCGATCGCACAATCCCTCTTGCCAAGGAGCTGCTTGCCATACTAATTCCCCTGTGCCAAAAACAGCATTAAGCAAAGCTTGATGTCTAATTACAGCCGGATAAGCTTCAGCAAAAGTTCGCACTTGTTGAGTGCGCGGATCTAACCAATTGTCAATAGTTGCAGTATAACAAGGCACTAAAAAGTGTGGTGGCTCTGGTAAATCTAGAATTTCTTGCAAAGCCGAGCATAAATGCAAATGCCATCGACCTTGCTTGCTAGGGTCGATGCAGTAAATTAAATCTCCTCCAGGTGTAAATAGGGCAATGCCTTTAAACAACTGGGGTGTAGATAGTTTATTTGTCGTCAAGTTATTCACAGAGGTTAGGAAGCTAAAAGTAAAAAATTCTCTCTTTACCTTTTACCTTAGCTATAACCGCAACCAGGATAACAAAGATATTTGGGAGTGGAAAGTAGGGAGTGGGGATGAGGGAGATGAGGGAGAATATTGAACAAGTCTCTTCTCCATGCCCAATGCCCAATGCCCCATGCCCCATGCCCAATTCCCAATTCCCAATCCTAAACTCGACCTCGGAGAAACTGCGCCATTTCGTTAGGAGTTGGTGACATTTCCAAAGCAGTTTCTTCAGTGATTCGTCCGTCTTGATAGAGATTCAGCAATGACTGATTCATCGTAATCATGCCGTCAAAGCCGGCTTGTTTCATCAGCTCGCCAATTTCATCATACTTACCATCTTTGATCCATTCTTTAATCGCCTCAGTGTTGATCAGGACATCATGGAAAGCAGCCCGCTTACCGTCAGTTGTGCGACACAAACCTTGAGCAATTACTGCCACTAAAGACTCAGAAATCGCCACCCGCATTGCATCTTGCTCATCACCAGAATAGAGGTTGAGAATCCGTTCAATGGTTTTGACCGCGCTATTGGTGTGCAAAGTTCCCATGACTAAGTGACCAGTCTGAGCGGCTTTTAGGGCGGTGTTAACGGTTTCCTTGTCCCGCATTTCCCCTACCAGAATCAAATCTGGGTCTTCCCGCAAAGCTGCTTTCAAAGCGTTGTCAAATTTCCGGGTATGCATTCCCACTTCCCGCTGTTTGACTAAGGACTTGCGGCTTTGATGGACAAATTCTATCGGGTCTTCAATGGTAATGATATGCTTGGCCATCTCCTTATTGATGTAGTCAATCATCGCTGCCATTGTAGTGGACTTACCAGAACCAGTGGGCCCTGTTACCAAAATTAAACCTTTATGGTGATGGCAAATATCCCGAAAAATCGGAGGTAATCTCAACTGTTCCATAGTTAAGATTTTTAGCGGAATCAACCGCAACACCATTGCAGGCCCTTTGAGGGAGCCAAAAACATTAATCCGCACGCGAGCAAATTCGTATTGAGTTGCTCCGTCAAATTCTAAGGATTCTTCAAAGCGCTGAATTTCTCCCTCAGTCATCACCTCCCGCAACCAACTCATAAAAGTTTCTTTATCTGTTTCTGGATAATCTCCTGATTGAATTTCTCCTCGGCTGCGGAAGCGGGGTGGTTCACCCACACCCAAGTGCAAGTCAGAATATCCCTGATCGTAAGCTTCTCTAATTAACTTTTCTAAAGTTAGTTCTGGACTGCTGTTTTGAGGGCGAACTGAACTAGGTATTGGCGGTGGACTAGCCGGACGATGACCTGCAACAGGCGCATTAGTGCCCCTATCCATTGACATATCGAGTGTTTGTGTCATCTGTCGCTGCGTACTAAAGGTTGGGGCTGGCGGTGGAGGCGGCGGCATTGGTGGTAAATTACGTCCGGCAGCAGAGTTAGAATTTAATGGAGACTGTGATTCTGTCATATATCTTCACATTTGGCAGTTAAAAAGTTGAATTCACGAGAAGTAAAGTCACTTGCTTTGATGACTTTTGGAGAATGCTTGTCTGCAAGCCTTAGCGGTGATAGAAGGCGATTGAAACTCTAGAACCACGGTCAATCTATTTCATCCACCTCAATTGGTATCTTTTATTTCCTAAGATTTCAATACTCAGAATATTTAGACAGATTATTTAACCTATCTAGACTGGTTTAACACACGCAAGTACTTAAAAGACCTCAGAAAATACACATAGGTTACGAAGTAAGATTTAATACTTTTACTTTTAAAGTAAATATTCTCATGACTTAGATGAGAAATTTATCCCAGGCATGGGCACGAATTGCTAGCAATTAACAGTACAAATACTAGCAGTTCATTTATTCAGCCCGTCTAGGAATTATGAGAAAGACTACTAGTTTTTATAAGAAATGTTAAGTTGAATCGGAGCGATCGCTTGGGGATCGAGGTTTAAAGCTCATACCTTTTAGGTTCTATACCTGAAGGTAGATGCAGTAAACAAGTTTTTCTCATAGATATAAAATTGACTTTATATCCATAATTACAAAAAATTAACTGTAAACTTTAGTAAATAAATGCTCATTTTCCCAATTAGTTTTTATATACTGAATTTCACTGAGACAATTCAGTTTACTCGCAAAAAAGTGAGATATTACTGAAATTAAAATCTGTTGTGTATTTTGGGAGGAAAAGTCATGGTTTCTGCTCAAAGCTCTAATCAAGGAAAGACCTACTCCTTGTTGATGATTAAAAGCTTTTTAATATGGACTTTTACATTAGCAGTATGTTTGTTGGTTGTGGGTTTTCCACTAGTTGTCTTAATGGCTACGGTTGGATGTCTGTTGTCGATTATCTTGCAATCTGTAATGCCTGTTAGTGCGGTTTTGCTTGTAGCAGGGGCTCTAATAATGTTTAATGTCATGGCGGTTGTATTGGCTGCGGGTGTGCTAACTGTTAAGGGAGTTCATCCTAGTGAAATTAAATGGTTAAGCTGGCTGCATGGAGAGGCAGACCAAATGCAGGCTACTGTTTACGCTGCTTGCCCTCTAACTTGTGAAATTAAATAGTTATTACAGGTTAATTAGACAAACAGTGCGTCTGCCCGGTTAAGCCGGGTTTTTTCATGGTTTTTATAATGTGAACTTTTAAATAGTTATTACAGCTTAATTAAACAAATAATGCATTTGTCAAGTTAAGCCGATTTTTTTATATCTTGTGTGATTTATCCATTAATATTTATGGTTTATGTGAGGATTGACCGCCGACTATTGACCATAGAGCATTGACTATAGACCATTGACTATAGATGGTAAATTACAGATAACTAATGACTAATCAAAAACGCGTTTGCATTATCTTAGGTACTCGCCCGGAAGCAATTAAACTCGCTCCAGTGATTCAGGTTTTCCAGAAGTCTTCAGAATTTAAGTTGCAAGTAATTTTAACTGGACAACATCGGGAGATGGTTGAGCAGGTTATGCAACTGTTTAATATCAAGTCGGATTATAACTTGGAAATTATGCAGGTTCAGCAATCTCTAAATGATATTACCTGCCGTAGTTTACAAGGATTAGAAGCATTATTTAAGGCGGAAAAACCAGATTTAGTAATCGTGCAAGGAGATACTACCACTGCTTTTGCCGCAGCTTTGGCAGCTTTTTATCAAAAAATTCCTATTGGTCATGTAGAAGCAGGGTTAAGAACTGATGATATCTTCAATCCTTACCCAGAAGAAGCTAATCGCCGATTGATTTCTCAAATTACTCAGTTGCACTTTGCGCCGACTCCTTGGGCTGTGGAAAATTTGCACCGTTCTGGTGTTTTGGGTGAAATTCACATGACAGGTAACACGGTAATTGATGCATTGTTAAATGTCGCTGCAACTCAAGTAGTTTGCGATGTCCCAGGCTTAAACTGGGAATCACATCGGGTTTTGTTAGCAACAGTTCATCGTCGGGAGAATTGGGGAGAACCTCTGTTAGCGATCGCTCAAAGCTTTTTACAAATCTTAGACAAGTTTCCTGATACAGCTTTGCTCTTACCATTACACCGAAATCCGACAGTGCGAGTCCCGTTGCAGGAACTTTTAGGGAATCATCCTCGAATTTTCTTGACAGATCCTCTAGATTATGGGGAATTGGTAGGAGCAATTGGGCGATCGCATCTTTTACTCACTGACTCTGGAGGCTTGCAAGAAGAAGCTCCCAGCTTGGGAAAACCAGTACTAGTTTTGAGAGACACTACCGAAAGACCAGAGGCTGTGGTAGCCGGTACAGCCAAACTTGTTGGCACTACAACTGAGAACATTGTTGCAGCTGCTGCTGAATTACTCAGTGACTCAGATGCTTATGAAGCGATGGCAAACGCAATCAATCCCTTTGGGGATGGTCATGCAGCAGAGCGCATTTTGCAGATTGTCCAAAATTACATTCATGGGTAAGCAAGTTCGTAGTAAGGACTTTAGTCCTTATTTTCTAAGCACTAAAGTGCTTACTACAAACCCTGAAAACTAAAACTAGTTTGACAATATTTACCGAACCACGAGATATTCCAAGGGTAGCTTCTGGTTAAATACCCAGAGCCGATCGAGTTTCGGGGCCTACAACACCATCTACAAGTAGACCTTTGCTTTGCTGAAAGCTTCGGACTCGGCTAACAGTTTCTTGACCGTAAATTCCATCAATTCTAAGATTACCTAAAGCTGTTTGCACGTCTCTGACGAGCTGACCTTTTGAACCAGGAGTAAGAATCACCGAACCGCCAACACCGCCAGGTCTAGTCACAGGAGGATTGTTAGGTCTATTACCAATCCATCGCGCAAAAACGTATCTACCTGTAGAAAGTCTGGCAAAACCATTTTCATATCGTTCAATTGCTGGAAGTGTTGCACCATTTGGTACACAGTCCACATACGAGTAGTTGCTGCTTGGGCCGGTACGGACACGTAAACAACTGCCGTTAGTCTTTACATAGGCAGCTGAACTTACTTGAATTTGAGTTACAACAGCAAATAATACACCGACACCAGCAAAAGTTAACCAAGCCGAAGATTTAAGCAGTTTTTTCCAATTGAATTGAGGTTGAGGAAGATGATACTTAGTGTTTCCAGATGCCTCTTCTTGAGCAATAAACATCTGAGAATAAGCAAGATATTCCATAATGCACTCCTTAATATGAAAAAATGAGTACTTCCAGAGAATTACTTGGTCGTTCTCTGTATTTATTCTTAGTATATTTTATATCCCTGTATTTTAAAAAGTTTTTTATTGATAGCGAAATTAATAAAAAATAAAATAGGACTCATATTTGATTTTTGAAAAAAACTCAGTACAGCTTTATTCCTTCTTCCCAGTCCCCAGTCCCCAGTCCCTAGTCCCTACGATTAATTCAGAAATCAAATCAGATTGCTAAATTAGTCAAAATATTCCTGAAAAAATGCGATGTCTACAACGGGTTAGCTCGTGTAGACATTGAATTTTGAAAATAAATAAAATTTAGTTTAGTTAAAGCTTTTTTATTTAATGATTTATCTCTAGTTACATCTAAATATGACAAACGTATTGTTCGATTCCAACTAAACTAGCAACAATAGAAGTTAACTCGTCTAAATCTATTGGCTTGCATTGGTATATATCATAACCTGCTAATAATGCACGTTTATGGTCAGCCTCGAAAGTAGATGCTGTTAGAGCAATCGCTGGAATCTTTCTACCTCGCTTTGCTTCTAAATTTCTGACTTTCAAGAGCAGTGAGTAGCCATCTTCGTCGGGTAAGCAAATGTCACTAATTAGGATGTCTGCTTTAAAAGATGACATTATTTTTAAAGCCTCGTCTGCTGAAGCCGCTGCAATTACCTCTGCTCCCTCTAATTCAAACAGAAAAGTAAGTAATATTCTCGTATCAGCGTCATCATCAACAATCAGCAATCGCAGACCTTGAAAAGACATCGATTGATTAGACATTATTTTCACGGCTCCGTAGCATAAAGACTAGAAGTAGCGATCGCATAAAAACGCGCTATTTGATTGCATACTTTACTAAATCTTAAAGGAAGCAATTAGCAAATGTCTGTCCGGTTTCAGACATAGTAACTTAATATTCTTCATTGGCGATGTCTACGACGGTCACTGAGCGCAGCCGAAGTGCGGGCTACGCCTATGCGCCTTGACTTATTCCCCAGCAACCGAGTAAATTCCTTTTGGATGACTCGATAACACTCACAGGAAGTTGCTTCCAAATCCTCTCGATTCAGAATTTTAATATGACCACGTTGGTAGCTAATCATTCCGGCTCGGCTGAGGGTGCTAGCCGCTACTGTCACACCGGAGCGCCTTACACCCAACATCTGGGCGATAAATTCTTGCGTGAGCGGAAATTCTTCTGATGCCAAACGGTCAGAGACTGTGAGCAGCCAACGAGCCAGTCGTTCCTCCAATGAATGAAGACGGTTGCAGGCACATGATTGTGTAAGTTCGGTATATATAGCTCGTACATAGCGCAGCAGCAGCTTTTGAATAGCTCCACCCCGATTGAATTCGGTTCTCAGAACATCTGCATCTATCTGCATTCCAGCACCCGCAACTTGGACAAACGCTTTTGTGGTTGTTGTGTTGCTTCCTAAAATTATTGGGATACCTACCATACCTTCATTGCTCACTATCCCAACTTCCATCGTCGATCCATCTCTCATACAAGTGACTATAGAAACCACTGCGTTTTGGGGAAAATAGACGTGTGTGATGGGTTCTCCCGGTTCGTAAAGAACTTGCCGAGTGGGAAGCGAAACTAACTTTAGGTGCGGGAGAAGACGCTCGTAATCACTGGTTGGCAAAGCCGCGAGTAACTTATTTACTTGCAGCTTAAGAGTGTTTTCGCTCACTGAACATTAAAATAGAAATTCGCTCATAATACTTTAAATTAACTTACTTTTGCCAGTCTGTTCGGTTTCGCACACATAGCTCAAAAAAATTTTTTGGCTCGGTTACTGGGCTTCATGCCCAGTAACCGAGCAAATTCGTTTTGGATAACTTGACGACACTCGCAGGAAGTTGCTTCCAAATGCTCTCGGTTCAGGATGCTAATATGACCGCGTTGGTAGCCGATCATTCCGGCTCGGCTCAGGGTGCTAGCCGCTACTGTCACGCCGGAACGACGTACACCTAGCATCTGGGAGATAAATTCTTGCGTGAGGGGAAAATCTTCTGATTCCAGACGGTCAGAAACTGTCAGTAGCCAGCGAGCCAGCCGTTCTTCCAGTGTATGGAGACGGTTGCAGGCAGCACCTTGCGCCAGTTCAGAGTATACAGCTTGTACGTAGCGTAGCAGCACGCTTTGAATAGCTCCGCCCCGATTGAACTCGGCTTTCAAGACATCTGCATTGATTTGCATAGCAGCGCCAGAAATTTGCACAAAGCCTGTTGTGGTTGTGGTGTTGTCTCCTAAAATTACCGGGATACCCACCATGCCTTCATTGCTTACTATCCCAACTTCTGCCGTTGAGCCATCTTCCATAGTGGTGACTATAGAAACCACTGCCTTATCAGGAAAATAGACCTGTGTAATGGGTTCGGCTGCTTGGTAAAGGATTTGCTGAACTTGGAGCGGAACTAGCCTTAGATGGGGGAAAAGACGTTCATAATCACTCGCTGGCAAAGCTGCCAGCAGCTTATTTAGTGGTTGCTGAAAAAGGCTTTTATCTAATGACATTAGAAGTCACTCTCCTTAAGGTAGGTGACTTTAGAAAAGCCAACTCAGGGCACAAGGAAAGAATTTCAGAATTTGCTCCTAATGTCGAAAGGTGTATTCTCTAAAGGAACACAGGGACAATATAAAAAAGCTTAAATGAACAGACTTTAACAAGTCTGTGCGGTTCCGTACATAGAAGCTTCAAAAAAATTATTTTTGCCGTTTATTGGGCTTATTGCCCAATAAACGGATAAATTCATTTTCTATAACCTGATAACATTCGCAGGAGGTTTTTTCTAAAGCCTCTCGATTCAGGATGTGAATCTCACCACGGTGGTAGGCGATCGTTCCGGCTTCGCTCAGGATGTTAGCTGCTTCGGTGACACCAACACGACGTACACCTAACATCTGCGAGATAAATTCTTGGGTGAGCGGAAATTCGTCTGATTCCAGACGATCGGAAACTGTTAGCAGCCACCGAGCCAACCGCCTCTCTAGTCTATGAAGACGGTTGCAGGCAGATCCTTGTGCTATTTGAGTGTATACAGCTTGCACGTAGCACAGCAGCACGCTTTGAATAGCTCCGCCCCGATTGAACTCGCTTTTGAGTATATCCGCATCCATCTGCATCGCACTACCTGGAATCTGCACAAATGCTGTTGTGGTTGTGGTGTTGTCTCCTAAAATTACGGACATACCCACCATGCCTTCATTGCTCACTAAACCAACTTCCACAGTCGAGCCATCTTCCATAGTGGTGATTATAGAAACTACTGCTTTGTTAGGAAAATATACCTGTGCGATCGCTTCGCCTGCATGGTGAAGTATTTGGCGAGTAGAAAGCGAAACTAGCTTCAGGTGGGGAACAAGACGCTCATAATCACTGGCTGGCAAAGTTGCCAGCAACTTATTTGCTGGTTTTTCAAGGATATTTTTATCTAATGACATTGGAATTCTCCTGAATGTAGCCGTCTTTAGAAAAGACAACTCACGGCATAGGGAGAAAAATCAAGAGTTTAACCCTAATGTCAAAAAGCGTACTTCCTAAAAAGCTTATAATAAAAGATTGAGATTTTTATACTCATATCTATAATATAACAAAATTGAGTTGTTTATAATAACAAAAAATCCAGAGAAATTAACTTAATTACATTTGCGACATTTGCGATCGCATAATTAAATGAAATTATGTTAGTTAATCATATTGCTATAGACACGAGCATCCTTGGAAGCGATCGCAGCAAAAAATTCCTGATTATACAACTCATTAAAACCTAAATCTTTTTCATTGCTACAAATCTTTTTAGCTCTCCCAAATAGTTTTGGTATATTTTTATTGTCTTAAAAAGAAGATACTTAGAAATTACCCAATTAAGATGAATATTTATTAAGACTTCATTCTAGAAGAATCTTAAGATTTTTAGTTTACTACGGTAAATCTACCGATTTATTGTACTATATACTTAGTCTAAAACAGTCTATTTCACAAATACCCAATAAAAGCAAGTATTTTCTACTACATATTTAAAATTTTGATTACCCAAAACTAACTTACTTATCTGGTTCATCTATGCAATAATAAACAGCTATATGCATTAACTACACTTTAAATATCGATTTACAGGAGTATAAACTGTATATTCTCTGAAAAACTTATATTGGCTTAGTGCCAAATCCAGTGTTGTTTGAAGCTAATTTACTTAAAAAATAATAATGCCCTTGACAAAATGCAAAATCTCTAACAAAAATATCACTGTTAAATCGAGTGAATAACAACGTAGAAATATGAAGTATAACCAACTTGGCAAGAGTGACTTAAAAGTTTCGGAAATTTGTCTGGGCACTATGACTTATGGACAACAAAATACTATTGAAGAAGCCCACGAACAGCTAAATTATTCTATTGCCCAAGGAGTCAACTTTATTGATGCAGCTGAGATGTATCCTGTCCCACCAAGTAGAGAAACTTATGGATTAACTGAAACTTATATTGGGGAATGGTTAAAGCGTCAACAAAGAGATCGAGTTATTATAGCTACTAAGATTGCGGGCCCTGGTCGAGGCTTTAAATGGTTACGTGGTGGAGCCGAAGCAATTGACCGTGATAATATCAAAAAAGCTGTAGATGATAGTCTAAAAAGATTACAAACAGACTATATCGATCTATACCAAATTCACTGGCCCGATCGCTATGTGCCACGATTTGGACAAACGGTATTCGATCCGACTCAGGTGAAAGAAACAGTTCCCATTGCTGAACAGCTAGCAGTTTTTTCCGATGTAATTAAGGCTGGGAAAATTCGCTATATCGGTTTGAGTAACGAAACCCCTTGGGGAGTTGCCCAGTTTAGTAACGCTGCTAAACAGTTAGGATTGCCTAAAGTTGCTTCGATTCAAAATGCTTATAACTTGTTGAATCGAGTATTTGACGGAGCCTTAGCAGAAGCAGTTTATCACGAAGAAATTGGATTACTAGCTTATAGTCCTTTGGCATTTGGCTTCTTGACTGGGAAATATCTAAACGGCAAACCAGAAAAAGCCAGAGTCACTTTGTTTGATAATTTCGGTCAGCGCTATCTCAAACCAAAAGTAAGTCAAGCCGTATCAGCTTACGTAGAAATTGCCAAGCGCCATCAACTAAGTGCAGCGCATCTAGCTTTGGCATTTGTGCGGAGTCGTTGGTTTGTGGCTAGCACAATTATTGGTGCCACCACACTGGAGCAACTCAAAGAGAATTTAGAAAGCGTGAATGTAGTTCTCAACAAAGACATTTTGGAAGAGTTGGATATAGTTCATGCTCAGTCGCCAAACCCAGCACCGTAAACAATTCAAAATTCAAAATGACGCTCGCGGACTCGCTAACGCTGCGCTAACAAAATTCAAACATTTTAGATAGTGTTCGCCTCGTTACCAGGCTCCAGCCTGGTAATGCCTCCTTAGAGCCTCTGGCTCTCATTCTCAGAGTAGAAGTAGAGATGCGCGATGCACTCTCTCAATTCTTAGATTCAAAACTAGATATTTAGTCGGTAAAATATGACTTTTACAGCAACATTAATTGACCAAAATACTATTCGTCGTCGGGGTACTGGTTTAAGAGCTTACAATCCCGAAAAAGTATTTAAAGGATACACACTTTTCACACCCCTGACAGGTAAAGGTGAAGTCTACCTTCTGAACTTGGAAGGAGAAGTAGTACACCAGTGGAATCTGCCTTATCCACCAGGGTTATACGGTTATCTTTTGCCCAATGGCAACCTTTTTTATAATGGTAAGACTCCGCCAGAAGAACCCCTACGTTTTGCTTTGTGGGCTGCATTCAAAAGTGGCGTTGTTTTAGAAGCAGATCCCAAAGGAAATATTATCTGGGAATATAAGCATCCAGATCATCATCATGATGGACGCAGGCTAGCCAATGGCAACACGATTCTACTCGCCATTGAAAAGATACCTCAGTCTTTGGTTCCCCGGATCAAAGGTGGCGTACCAGGTACAGAACCAAATGGTGATATCTATGCGGATGTGCTTTATGAGGTGACTCCAGTAGGTGAAATCGTTTGGACTTGGCACGCTCACGAACACCTCGATCCAGATATATTTACGATTACACCCCAAGATCATCGACATGAATGGACTCATGGGAATACTGTGGGTGAACTCGCCGATGGCAGCATTATAGTGAGCTTTCGCAATATCTCCACAGTTGTCATTATCGATCGCAAAACCGGAGAAATCATCTGGACGCTAGGCGATGACGTGCTAGCACAGCAGCACTTTCCGAACGAATTAGCTAACGGTAATATCTTGATTTTCGACAATGGCGCACATCGCCGTAACATTGCTCTCAATTTTTCTCGTGTGATTGAGGTGAACCGTCAAACCAAAGAGATAGTTTGGGAATACACCGACAACCCGCCCCAAAATTTCTTCAGTGCATACATATCAGGGGCGCAACGTTTAGCCAATGGCAATACCTTAATTACAGAAGGTGCTTACGGCCGGATATTCGAGGTGACAGTTGCAGGAGAGATTGTTTGGGAATACATTAATCCCTACTTTGCAACTCGGAATATCCCAGGTGAAAAATCGCCCGTAACTCGTGGAGAGCAAAATACAGTCTTCCGCGCCTTCCGTTATGCACCTGAAGAAGTGCCCTGGCTTTAGGAGAAGGCAGGGGGCAGGAGGCAGGGGGCAGGGGGGCAGAGGAGCAGGGGAGGCAAGGGAGCAGGGGAGAAGTTGCAGTAAGTTTTTGCCCAATGCCCAATGCCCAATGCCCATTTAAGATTTGGGATTTTGGATGAAAATTCAATTCTCAATGGCGATTAACAAGTCCTATTTACCAAGGAACTTAAACATGACTGAAATTAAAGTATACAGTGCAGTTGTTTGTCCTTATGCTCACCGTACCCGCTTGGTACTCCAAGAGAAAGGCATTGACTTCGATTTGATTGAAATTGATTTGCAGAATAAACCTGAAGGATTTACCAAAGTTTCCCCTTATGGTAAAGTGCCTGCACTAACTCATGACGATAACCGAGTTTGGGAGTCAGCGGTAATTAACGAATATCTTGATGAGGTATTTCCCAATCCACCATTGTTACCCAGCAACCCCATCGATCGGGCACAAGCTCGCATTTGGATCGATTTTGCTAACACCAGATTCGTTCCCGCTTTTTCTACCCTGCTGCGGAGTTCAGATCCCGAAAAACAAGAAGAAGCGAAACAGGAACTATCTAAACATCTGGAATTCATTGAAAACGAAGGTTTAGCAAAGCTATCTAAAGAAGGCCCTTATTGGTTTGGCGAATCTATTAGTTTGGTAGATTTCACCTATTTCCCCTGGTTTGAGCGCTGGGCTGCATTGAAGCAATATCGCGGTTTTGGAATACCAGAGCAATTTACCCGTGTACGTCAGTGGAAACATGCTTTGAAAGAGCGTGAATCTGTGAAAGCGATCGCTCACTCTAAAGAATTCTACATCGAGCGATATGCTAAATTTGCTACGCCTACTCTCGCTGCTGTTTAAAGGTAATTCATAATACCAATTTAATTAATGATTGCAACACATCCTTAGGTAAAGACGCGACGCCAGTCGCTACAACGGGGAGGCAGCGCGGTCTTGGGGGTTTCCCCCATGAGCGACTGCCGTGGGAACCCCCGCAACGCGCTGGCTCATGAATCGCGTCTCTACAAATGCTCTATTGGTATAACTATGTTTCAACTGGGAATTCAAACCCCAGTTGAAACATAGAATTAAACTCTTGAAAATTACGAATTACGAATTACAACTTTACCGAAGTGAGCCGCACTTTTGAGGTAATGATAAGCCTCTCGTGCTTCATTGAAGGGGAAAACTCGATCGATAACTGGTTTGATTTGATGCTGTTGCAGCGCCTGATTCATCGCTTCAAACATTTCCCGACTGCCAACATAAATTCCCTGAACTGTTAAACTCTTAAAAAGTATTGGCATCGGGTCAATCTCATTTCCTCTACCTGACAATACGCCAATCAAGCTAATACGTCCCCCAATGCGGACTGCTTGTAGTGATTTTGGCAGAGTACCTGCACCGCCTACCTCAACTACATGATCTACACCTGTGCGATTGGTTAATTGATAAACTTGCTTTTCCCAATCTGGTGTTGTTTTGTAGTTGATTGTCTCGTCAGCACCAAGCTGTTTGGCTCGTGCCAACTTTTCATCACTGCTAGAAGTAATAATCACTCTAGCACCATGTATCTTGGCAAACTGGAGAGCAAAAATTGAAACCCCTCCAGTACCGAGTAATAAAACACTATCACCTGCGCCAATATTGCCTTTTGTTACCAGCCCGTGCCAAGCTGTGACTGCTGCACAGGGTAAAGTTGCACCTTCAATATAGGATAAGCGATCGGGTAATATTACTAAACCATCTTGGTGTAATAAGACATACTCGGCTAGCATTCCATCGATACCGCCTCCGAGATCGGATTTCATTTTCTCTTTGGTTAAAGAGCCATAAATCCAGTCTTGGAAGAAAATACCAGCGACGCGATCGCCTATTTTTACCCGTGTCACACCTTCCCCCACCGCCACAACTTCTCCTGCACCATCAGACATGGGAATTAACGGATATTTCTGTCCAGAACCGTAAGCTCCTTCAATCACCAGCAGATCGCGGTAATTTAAGGATGTTGCTTTGACTTGAATCAGAACTTGTCCAGCTGCGGGTTTTGCTTGGGGGCGATCGACTAATGCCAGGGCATCAATTCCGGCGTTGCTTTGAATTTCGTAAGCTTTCATAGATGTCCTTGTTCTAGCTACAACTTTGGTATTGTAGCTAGGGTAAAAAAGAATTTAGAGACGTAGCAAGTGCTACGTCTCTACAAGGGTTCTGCATAACGCATATTTAATTTCACTAGTAGGGTTGCCCTCATCCCAATATGGGCTATGGTGTACACACATCTTGGTAATGAAGTCCCAATCCTGAATTTACCCCCCTTAATCCCCCCTTGTAAAGGGGGGAAATATCCGGTTCTCCCCCTTTATAAGGGGGAGTTAGAGGGGGTCAGAAGGACTCGTGTGTACACTTTAGCCCAATACTGGAGAAAGGGAACTGGAAGCTACAGAGAATCTATGAACTGCTGTACTTTTTCTAAAAGTGGCTGATATTCAATTTGCTCTGCTAACTCTTGGGCATTTTGATAGCACGATCGCGCCATTTTTTTGCGTTTTGTGGTGGCGTAAACGTTTCCCATATTTAGCAAAGTTGAAATTTCTCCAAGATTATCGCCCAGTTCTTGATAAATCCCAATGGCTTGCTTATAGAACTTCATGGCTTGGCGATGCTCTGCCAGGGTGCTGTAGGTAAAACCAATGTTATGAAGGGTTGTTGCAACGCCTGCGCGATCGCTAATTGCTTGACGTGTCAAAAGAACTTGATAGTAGAGCAATAGCGCTTGTTTCGGTTTTCCTAAATCATGATAGACAGAAGCAATATTGTTCAAGGTGGTTGCTTCTTGAAGCAGATTTTTCACGGCTCGTTGAATTGGCAGTGCTGCTTGAAAAAATTCTAGCGCTTGCTCAAACTTGCCTAAGACATTGTAGGCAAATCCAATACCATTGAGCGTTGTTGCTTCGCCAGAAAAGTCACCTAACAATCGCCGCATCCTCAAAATTTGGTGTTGTAGCAACAGTGCGCGTTTCGGTTCTCCTAAGCGGGTATAAATTAGCGCGACATCATTAAGAGTAGAAACTTCACTTTGAGTATCTTGCGATCGCCTAAAGATTGGTAGTGCTTTGTCAAAATATTCCAACGCTTGCGAAAAGCGTCCAAGACGGCTGTAGGTAGAACCCAGATTGCTAAGTGCAGTTGCTTGTGCTGCCGTGTTGCCAATTTCAATAGCAACCGAAAGCGCCTGATGAAAACGCTCTAATGCTCTTTGAGGTTGCCAGCAACTGAGGTGAGCTAAACCGAGGTCGTTTAATGTATAACCTTCTCTGGCTCGGTCTGGAATTGCTCTGGCCAAGTGTAAATTTTTGGTTGCAAGATCGAGAGACTCTTGAAATTTGCCCCGTTGGTAGTAGCGGTTTGCTTCATCACGACGTTGTTCCCATTCTTTGACTTGATTTAAAGGTTGCGTCATCTGACCTCAGTTGCATTCTGCGATAAGTAGGTAGAACATCTCTTGGGAATGAACCCCTCTTAGGTTTCCCAAATTTTAACCTCAATCTTCTATCTTTAGATATAAGACGTAAACAGATAAGTATGCTATTATTCCATACTTACAGGAATATTTATGAAGCAATTAATACAAATACTGTAGGGGCGCACTTCTCATAGGTGTCTACTTAACGCTCAACCCGCTTGGTAACAACGTTTTGCCTTCACCCCCAGCCCCTCTCCCATCCGTGAGAAGAGAGCTAGACATTCCCTAACCCCTTCTCCCTTGGGAGAAGGGGTTAGGGAATGAGGGTGTAAGGGATTTGTAAAACGCTTGTCCGATATAGTTTTCGGCTTAAGTTGACACCAATGATAGCAATGCACCCTGAAGACTTCCACCCCTTGAAAGTCCTGATGTGGCGTTGCTGAATCAAGGGATGATTCTTGTAGGGTGGGCGACACGAGCGCCCTGAAATACAAGGGACGGGCTTTTCGGCCCATCCCACAAAACTAGCAAAATCATCCCGCTTTCTCTGCAACGCCCCTGATGTTTCGCAGTTGGTTCGCCAATGATTTAGCTAGCTGCGATTGTAAATCGTTTTGAATCGCCAAATTAAATTAAACAGTGGCAACATTTCTGGGTAGAAGACTGATAGTTTTAAGATTGCAAAATGTAAAGGAAATCATCCAAATCTTGAGGAATATCCGGATCTTAGTAGTAGTCTTGCAGTCTCTATCTCAGGCATGGTATCAGAGTAGAAAAATAAACGCTACTTTAAACAAGCGTGTTTTTTTCCAAACATTAATATAATGCTCTTACTATGAGCATCTACCAATCTCTGAAAAAATCTTATACCCCAGATCGTCGGCGTGAAAATGACTGGCGGTTATTTTTGCGTTTGGTGCCTTATGCCCGTCGTAACGGACGGCTATTGGCGCTGTCGATGTGCCTACTCATACCGATCGCACTAGCTAATGCCGTACAACCTTTCTTGATTGGGCAAGTAATCTCTCTGATTCGTCACGAACCAAGCACTTACGAACTTTTCAGGAATCGTCCTTTCTCGCAAGGGCTAAATATCCTAGAGGGATTATTGGTAATTGCGATCGCCATCCAAGTGATGTTGACAGGTTTTCAAGGTTATATAGTCCAAAAGCTAGGGCAACAAATCACCGCAGCAATTCGCCAAGACTTATTTCAGCATGTAACATCTCTAGCAGTGCGCTTTTTTGACCGCACACCCGTAGGTAAATTAATTACCAGAATCACCAGCGATGTGGAAGTGTTAGGTGATGTCTTTTCGACTGGGGCAATTGGCATCATATCCGATTTGTTTTTAATGCTGGTGACTTTGGGTTTAATGTTTTCCATCCAGTGGCAACTTTCTTGCTTGCTGTTATTGATGCTGTTACCAACTAGCTGGGTAATTGTTTACATTCAAAAACAATACCGCAAAGCCAATTACAAAGGACGAGAAGAACTTTCGATCCTAAATTCACAGCTACAAGAAAATGTGCTTGGTATTAACGTTGTGCAGTTGTTCCGTAGAGAAAAATTTAATGCCGAATTGTTTCGTGCTACGAACAGGAACTACACTCAGCAAATGGATAAAACCATCTTTTATGATTCATTTGTTTCAGCAACCTTAGAATGGATTGGACTGATTGCGATCGCAGGTGTTTTATGCGTGGGTGGTTGGTTGCTGTTGGAAAAAACCTTGACTTTCGGGACTTTATCGACATTTGTATTGTATGCCCAGCGATTATTTGACCCTTTAAGGGCTTTTGCGGAAAAATTTACAGTAATACAAGCTGGTTTTACTGCCATTGAACGCGTAGGGGATATATTAGATGAACCGATAGAAATTAGCGATCGCGCCAATGTCCGCTTCTCAATATTTGATGCGAAATTTGGCTACATAGATGAGATCGTAGCTAATCTAGAATCCCCAGACCTCACTTCCCCGCCAGAACTGGGAGAGATTCGCTTCGATCGTGTCTGGTTTGCTTATAAAAATGATGATTACGTAATTAAAGACTTAGATTTTACGATTCATCCTGGTGAAAAAGTGGCATTAGTCGGCCCTACAGGTGCGGGTAAAACTTCGATTATCCGTCTTTTGTGCCGCCTTTACGAACCCACCCAAGGACGCATTCTCATAGATGGCGTAGACATACGGGAAGTACCGCAAGCAGAACTGCGGCGTTACATGGCAGTAATTTTACAAGAAGGCTTTTTGTTTGCAGGCGATGTTAAAAGCAACATCTCTTTAGGAGATGGCTACACCATTGAGCAGATCCAACAAGCAGCCGAAGAAACCAACATTGCCCAGTTTATAGAAGAATTACCTCAAGGTTATGATACTCAACTTCGAGAACGGGGCACAAATATTTCTAGCGGTCAAAAGCAACTTTTAGCCTTTGCGCGGGCTGCCATTCGCAATCCGCAAATTTTGGTACTAGATGAGGCTACCGCTAGTTTGGATGTTGGTACAGAAGCTTCAGTTCAAGAGGCATTAAACCAGCTTTTGCATAGACGTACTGCCATTATTATCGCTCACCGCTTGTCTACGATTCGCAACGTAGACCGGATTTTTGTTCTCAAGCGTGGCGAATTAATCGAACAGGGAAGTCACGAGCAACTACTGCAACAAGGAGGGCTTTATGCCACTTTACATAACTTGCAGATGTTAGGAAGTTAGGATATTTTATAATTCCAAAGTGGAAAAGAGCGATCGCATAAAATAATACCAATTTGAAAAAAGAATGCGACAAATAGACCATTTGTAGAGACGCGATTCATCGCGTCTTTACCCAAAGATGTGTTGCAATCATTAATTGAATTGGTATAAATTTCTCAAGAATTCATTTCGGTAAAGGGGAAAGAGGAAAGAAAAAACCTTTAACCCTTACCCTTTTCCCTTTTCCCAAAACCTGATTCCGAATTAAAAATACCTAACCGAGAAGTATTGATACCCATCTGACCTACCACTTTTGGCGCATCAACCCGTAAATTCATCTGCTCATACCGCACAGTTAACCAAGGCTGACCTAAACCGATTCCAGAAAAAGGACTTTCGTCTGGGATTTCTAACTTAGAACCAATCAAACCTAATACAGACTCAACTTCAGCAGGGAACATCAGCAAATCACTACCCTTGACGCTGAAACTAGAGGCACTTAACCACTGTCTCCATGCCAAACTTTGTTGATTATACTTAAGACTACACAACTTCCGGTTTTCCTGATGCACAGTAACTTGCTTTCCTTGTTCCCAGGTAAACTTAGCTAGTTCCTTTGGTAGCCCCCAAATTTCTCGACCGCCAGCCACCGAATCAGCATTATCTACATAAATGTGGGAAACCCAACCACCGATTTTTCTTTGGTAATTAACCAAAGCTGGGACAACAATTAACTCACTATACTCCAGTACTGAGCCTGACCCATAATGAGATAAATACACGCTAGCGAGAGTTTTACCAGGCCATACAGAAATAATTTCTAACTCTAAGGGAATTAAAGGGCGCACTTGGTCAATATTTACCAAATGCAAAGTTTGGATGGCATAGCCTTGGAGTGTCCAAGGTGCTTGTGGATATGACATAAGGGAGTTAGGAGTTGAGAGTGAGGAGTTAGGAATAAAGTTAAGAATTAAGAGCAAGAGTTACTAATATTAGTTCTACTCTAACTCTAGACTTCAAACTCCTAACTCCTAACTTCTAACCTCTAACTCCTAAAAAAAAATCCCCACTCAGGCATTTGTCTGAGTGGGTAATATGAGGTCGAACAAAACAATCTTCTCAAAAGAAAGCAGAGGAATTATTTGCTCTCTGTAAAATCAGCGTCAATCACATCGTCGCCGTTACTAGAACTAGAAGAACTGCTACTATCTTGAGGTTCACCACCAGATGTAGCACCGGCACCAGCGCCAGCACTGGCACTAGCACCAGCTTGTTGATAGATGTTGCTACCAACAGCGAATAACGCTTGTTGCAATTCTGGAGTGAGCTTCTTGATTTGCTCATCGTCTTCTTTAGCAACAGCTTCCCGCAGTTCTTTCACCAAACCTTCGACTTTAGTCTTGTCAGCATCGGGAACTTTATCGCCCAATTCTTGTAACTGCTTTTCAGCTTGGTATGCCAAAGAATCGGCTTGGTTCTTGCGTTCAATCTTCTCACGCCGTTCTTTGTCAGATGAAGCATTTTGTTCAGCTTCTCTTACCATCCGGTCAACGTCATTTTTATCCAGAGTGGAAGCGCCAGTTATGCTGATGGACTGTTCTTTACCAGTACCTTTGTCTTTTGCGGTGACGTTAAGGATACCGTTAGCGTCAATATCGAACACCACTTCAATTTGAGGAACGCCACGTGGTGCAGGAGGAATACCATCGAGACGGAAGGTTCCCAAACTCTTGTTATCGTTAGAAAATTCGCGTTCACCTTGGAGGACGTGAATTTCTACGTTGGTTTGTCCATCCACAGCAGTGGAGAAGACTTCCGATTTCTTGGTGGGAATTGTGGTGTTGCGGGGGATAATTTTGGTCATCACGCCGCCCAATGTTTCCACACCCAAAGATAGGGGTGTCACGTCTAACAGCAAGATGCCAGTTACATCACCAGCCAGTACTCCAGCTTGAATGGCTGCACCAACTGCTACAACTTCATCAGGGTTCACGCTTTGGTTGGGGTCTTTACCCAATACCTGCTTCACAATCTGTTGGACTGCGGGAATCCGCGTAGAACCACCAACTAACACCACTTCATCAATATCGCCTTTGTTTAACTTGGCATCCCGAAGGGCGTTTTCTACAGGAATACGGCAACGGTCGATTAAGTCAGAGCAAAGTTCTTCAAACTGGGCGCGAGTCAGGGTTGTATCCAGGTGCTTGGGCCCATCCTGGGTAGCAGTGATAAATGGTAGGTTGATTTCTGCTTGGGTAACGCTAGAAAGCTCAATTTTGGCTTTTTCTCCAGCTTCCGTCAGACGCTGTAAGGCTTGTTTATCTTTGCGCAGGTCAATACCTTCGGCTTTCTTGAACTTCTCAGCTAAGAAATCAACTATTTTTTTATCAAAGTCGTCACCACCAAGGTGGGTATCACCAGATGTGGCTAGTACTTCAAAAACTCCGTCTCCTACTTCCAGCACGGATACGTCGAAAGTACCACCACCAAGGTCAAATACTAGGATGGTTTCGTTACTCTTCTTGTCAAATCCATAAGCCAGAGAAGCAGCGGTAGGCTCGTTGATAATCCGCAGAACTTCAATCCCGGCAATTTTACCAGCGTCTTTTGTTGCTTGCCGCTGAGAGTCGTTGAAGTATGCAGGAACAGTGATTACAGCTTGGGTTACAGTTTCACCCAAGTATTTGCTGGCATCTTCAACTAATTTGCGAAGAACTTTTGCAGAAATTTCTTCAGGAGCAAACGGTTTACCAGCTATTGGACAATCTAATTTGACATTGCCATTGCTGCTAAGAACTTTGTAAGAAACTTCTGTAGCTTCGTTACCCACTTCATCGTAGCGGCGACCGATAAAGCGTTTGACTGAGTAAAACGTATTTTCGGGGTTCATCACCGCTTGGCGTTTGGCGATTTGGCCAACCAAGTTGTCGCCATTTTTCGCAAATGCGACTACTGATGGCGTTGTCCGAAAACCTTCAGCATTAGCAATTACTGTGGGTTTACCACCTTCCATCACTGCCACGCAGGAGTTCGTTGTTCCTAAGTCAATTCCAACTACTTTTGCCATTTTAGGTGCTGGCTCCGTATAACTACAAATGAATGAATGAGAATATAAAGCACTAAATTTTGAACCAACAGGGTCAAGAAATCAGCCAGTTCAGCATGAATACCTTTAATTTGGCTTTCCTGGGGTTAAAACTCCAGACTATGCTGATATATATACTGAAGCTTAGTGGTAGCCAGTCCATGAAGGGTGGTTTCCCGAACCTTACTTGGGACGGTTAAACTAACTAAATTTTGTTTTTAGTTGGTTCATGGATTAATTTGTCTTCACTCTGTCTAATGTAGAAGAATTAATACTTTCAGTAATTAGGGTGAACCGTAACGTCTGAGTGGTGTTTGCCGTCTTTTGAGGCAATAAAGTACAGAAGCATTGGGGATTGGGGATGGGGCATGGGGCATGGAAGAGAATAATAACTCAGCATCAGCACTTGGCACTTGGCACTTAGCACTCAACACTCAGTACTCAATACTAAAGACTCAGTAGTTACTTAAGCCCAGAAAAAAGAGTTTCCCAGGCAATCACAGGTGGTCTTTGTCCTTGGTTGACTATTTCAAAAATTTTCCTAGAGCTATTTGGCTGAAAAAGGCATTCTACACAAGCGTTTGCAACATCAATCCGGCTGGCATCACCCGAAAGGGTATCACCAGTGCCTATGACCACACCGTATTTACCCCCAGTTTTTGCCTTCAGGAGGGTGTTGAGGTCGTATGAGGTATAGGGGCCGTCAATAAGGCGTCCTGGGCGGATAATGGTGTAGGGCAATCCTGAATTAATAATGGACTCCTCACCCTTTTGTTTAGCATCCAACACGCCAAAACTATTAAGAATACTAAAAGGAAACTGATTTTTACGGAGAATTCCACAGGAAGAGACGAAAACGAATCGCTTCAAATTCTGGGGTGCTGCTGCTACTAGATTGCTGACACCTTGAGCATCAATCTTTGTCGGACTATTCTTTGCTTTTGCTTCACTAGATTTGGGATTAAAGAAAATAATTCCCCATTCAATCAAGTTCGGGGTTTCGTCAAACTCCCATCGCGCAGAGGGAAAGGCAGTAGTTCCAGTACAATTTATGATGTGGGTAACACCTAGCATTGCTGCTGGCAGTGTAGCTGGCTGGCGAATGTCACCAACGGCAATTTCCACTTTTTGGTTAAACATCTCTTCAGCTTTTGCAGCATTGCGTGTCAGAACGCGAACTTTTAAACCCTTTTCGAGTAACTTGCCTACCACTAATTGCCCGACTCCACCTGTAGCACCAGCAACTAGTATTAAATCTTTAGCTGAATCAAAAGAAGTCATAAAGTGCCCTTGAGATAGTCTATTGTTAATCTACCTAAAAAATACGATGTCTACGAGAGGCTGTGCCAATCATTATTAGACCTCTTGCAAAAATCCTTGAATCACCCCTCTCCAACCCTCCCCTTGTGAAGGGGAGGGGGCAAGATTTCAAGTTTACCGCTAATATATCGGGGGGATAAAGGGGGTTTATTCGACTTATGCAAGAGGTTTATTAGAATACAAATTAATTGTAGATAGCGCAGAAAGCCTATAGAAAGACCTACGAATTAACTAGGTATTTTTATTATGTTTTAATAGTTAAAAAGAGCTATTTAAAATTAAATATATTTAATTGTATTTGGGATAAAAATTTTGAGAAAAATGTGACTCTTCGCCTTGAAACCCTGATTCTATCCTCAAACTATTGTCAGCGATCGCCAGCCCCAAATAATGGTTCAAACCTATTCCTAGCATACATTTGCTAATTTGCGGATATGTCTACTGTTGTTGGTGTTGATACTATTACTGACTTCAATAGTTCTGAAGGTTACAAGATTGTACTGGATAAGGCTACCTTTAGTGCGTTCCCGCTTCTCCTGTCAAAGACGCTACGCGTCGTTTCGCCGCAGGGGTACGCTATCGGTAATCCACATCATCAAAAAGGAACCAGATTAAAGATTTGGCTAATGGCTGTTGACTCTGTAGCTTTCAGGCACACATCTGGGAATTTTAGGAAAAGCGCAAATTCCCTAGAACTGAATTAGCGCAGTAGCCAGTACTTGAGGTTTCGAGCAAGGAATGAAAATTAGTCAGAAATTAATTTCGGGAATTCTAGGAATAGCGACTCTCTCAGTAATTACTGGTGCGATTAATGCCCATCAACAATTGAAAATAGCTAAGTATATTGCTCAACAAGAGGCTGAAGAAGTTGCTGGACTAGTAGCATATTTCGTAAGTCATGAACTTGATGAATACCACGAAATGGAATCGCGAGATAAGATGTTAGCCGAATTGCAAGAGCATGTTATCTCGCTACACAAGAGACGTCAGCGCGATCTGGAGATTGTAGACCGCAATAAAATCATTTTGGCAGATGTAGTTCCAGAAGACATTGGTACGCGATTAGATCGCGATCGCAATAATGAAGTTGGTAAAACTATTCAAGATGGTATACCAAGAACATATATTGAGTTCAGTCCTGAGTACCCAAATGGGATTCGATTGATTGCTGTTCCTTTTAAGACTGGCAAGGGTGAAAGAATTGGTGCAGTCATTCTGGAATATACACCGCTTTATGAAGCAGCCCTAGCAACAGCCCATAAAAATATTGTTGCCACGTCAGTTATCAGTTTGGCATGTGGCATACTCGCACTATTAGTAGGCTATTTGATCTCTAGAAGCATTTCAAAACCGATTAAACAACTCCAGCAAGCTGTGGTAAATCTGTCTGAAGGTAAGCTGAATACCAGAGTTAATATTTGCTCCCAGGATGAGATTGGCGAGTTAGCTACCTCGTTCAACAAAATGGCGGACGATCTGCAACATTCCAGAGATGAATTGGTCAATGCCAACGAACAATTACGAGACGAGATTGTTGAGCGTCAGCAGACAGAAGCAGAACTTCAGCAAGCTCTGAAAGACCTGCAAAAAACCCAAATCCAATTAATTCAATCTGAAAAAATGTCGAGTCTGGGTCAACTAGTAGCAGGAGTTGCCCATGAAATCAACAATCCAGTTAATTTTATCTACGGCAATCTGCAACACACTGATGATTACACTCAACAACTGCTGTTGTTAATTAAGCTTTATCAAAATCATTATCCCAACCCAGAGCCAGAAATTAAAAATGCTCACGAAGAAGCAGATATTGAGTACCTAACAGAAGATTTGCCTAAGATGTTAACCTCAATGAAGATGGGGGCTAAACGCATTCGGGAAATTGTTCTCAGTCTCCGAATTTTCTCTCGTTTGGATGAAGCTGAGTTCAAAACGGCCGATATCCATGAAGGAATCGACAGTACTCTATTAATTTTGCAACACCGTCTGAAACTACAAAATAATCGCCCTGAAATTAAAGTGATTAAAGAATATGGTGAAATACCTCAAATCCAGTGTTTTGCAGGGCAAATGAATCAGGTATTTATGAACCTCTTAACAAATGCGATCGATGCTTTAGAAGATTGTTTCCAAAAAGAACTTTGTCCAAATCCCTTGATTCGCATTTCTTCTCTTCAGGTAAATGAAAATATAATTATTCGGATTGTTGATAATGGGGTAGGAATTTCAGAAGAAATCCAGTCGCGTTTATTTGACCCTTTTTTCACCACAAAACCAGTTGGCAAAGGGACTGGTATGGGTCTATCAATAAGTTACCAGATAATTACTGACAAGCATGGTGGATCTTTGCAATGTATTTCATCACCGGGACAAGGTGCAGAGTTTGTAATTACAATCCCAATTCGAGTAGCGAAACCAGCACAATTATTAATTGGCGATCGCCACGCCTATCGGTAAAAGTCAGTGCTAATGTTTTTCAGCCTCTAAGTGCGTAAGCATAGCCCGTCATAGACATCGCAGTTAGAGGGTAATTGCCCCTGAATTGTTCGGTTCTACCACTGTCATCAGTATACAAATAGCTATAACCTCTTAGATAGTAGTGAAATGTCTAACCTAGACGCTGTTAGTCGCTCTTGAATTAAGGGGTGAAAGCCTGTGTACCAATGGATATTGCCAAGCCTGAGCGAAATCTTGGCCCAAAATCAATCAAGTGTGGCAGAATGTTCACCTGCTAAAGCAGAGCAGCAGTGGCGTATCAGCCTCGCAGCGACAGAACATTTGCTATTAAATACTTTAGCAGACCCTTCAGTTGACACAACCCAAGGATTAGTTTTAGCTGCACCAGCACCCTTGTTTAGTCAACCAAAATTGACTCAAAGTTTACAAACAGTAACTTTTACAGCAAAACCATTTAACCCTTTGGCGCTGATGCCATTTCAGATGCCAGGTGCAATTGCGTCTGTCAATGAAGATATTGCTCCTAATGAATCGGTACTTCCTTTACTACCTGCCGATCCGCTCGGAGCAGAACAATTTTGCTTGGTTTTTACAGATAAATTCAGATTAGTACTAATTTTAGCAACTCACAAAGACGGTAAAAAAACCTTTTCATTTTCTTTTGAGCCAGAGATAGTGCAGCAGGCTTGGCGATCGCTAGGGGCACGGGTAATGCTGGCTAATCCAGAATTTTTCGCCCGCTTGGACGCATTAGTAGAACAGTATTCTCCGGTAGCACCAGACTACCGCATGATGATCCACTTTAGTCAGTTATTACTTCAGGAATTAACAGAACCAGAAGAGACTAAAGACTGTTTACTAGGGACTGTGGAAGAAGCAGGGGAGCATACTTCGACTGCGCTCAGTAACCGGGGGAGCAGAGGAGCAGGGGAGCAGGGAAGAAAAGTTTTACCCAATGCTCAATATCCAGTTGCCCTGAGCAAAGCCGAAGCGATGCCCAATGTCCAATCCTCAAATCCTGATGTAGAATTGCTCCAAGCTTTTGCTCACGAAGTCCGCACACCTTTAACAACTATTCGCACCATGACTCGTCTGCTGTTGAAGCGGCGAGACTTAGATGCTAGCGCGATCAATCGCTTAAAAGTTATCGATCACGAGTGTACAGAGCAAATTGACCGGATGGAATTGCTGTTTAAGGCCGCAGAACTAGAAACTACTGCCCCAGCAAAATCGTCAAAAACTCAACTCACGCCGATGTCTTTAGATCAAGTGTTGCAGCAGAGCATTCCCCGTTGGGAACAAGCAGCGCATCGGCGGAACTTAACTTTGAATGTTGTTTTACCCCAGCAACTACCGACAGTAGTGAGCAATCCCACCATGTTGGATCAAGTTCTCACTGGTTTGATGGAAAACTTTACTCGCAGCTTACCCGCTGGTAGCCATATTCAAGTACAAGTTATCCCCGCTGGAGATCAACTGAAGTTACAATTATCGCCGCAATTAAGGTGCAAAGATTCAAATAAAGCCACCATACCTGCAACGCCACCAATCCGCAAATCTCTAGGTCAACTGCTAATGTTCCAACCAGAAACAGGTACGATTAGCTTGAATATCGCTGCAACCAAGCATTTATTTCAGGCGATCGGTGGCAAACTAATTGTGCGCCAGCGTCCACACTATGGGGAAGTGATGACGATTTTCCTGCCTTTAGAAGTTAGCAATAAACAGAAACCGATAGTCACGAATTAGAGATATAGCCATCCTAAATGAGATTGTGAAAATTTTTATTATGGTCGTCCTTTGTCATTTGTGACTACAACGGACAAATGACAAATGACAAATGACAAATGACTAATGACTAATGACATGAAACAAAGTACTTTTCCACGCATCTAACAAATATTTCCACACCCATTGCCAAGGCGGTTTCGTCAAAATCAAACCGGGGATGATGATGGGGATATACTAAGTCTTTTGCGGGATTAGCAGAACCCAGAAAGAAATAACAACCAGGAACCTTTTCTAAGAAAAATGACATATCTTCAGCAGCCATAGTTTGACATTCTGGCACAATACCCACAGGAGTTTCTACCACTTCTTCTGCTACAGATCGCACTAGTTCTGCTACTTTAATATCATTAATTACTGGTGGATAAAGTGACCAATATTCTAGATCGTATTTTGCACCATGACTCTGACAAATTCCAGCAATAATCTGCTCGACACGCTGGTTAAAAAAGCCTTTTAAATTAGGATTAAAATACCTGACAGTAGCACTCATTCTCGCTGTATCAGCAATTACATTACGTTTAGTTCCAGCGTGAAGTTCTCCCACTGTCACTACTGCTGAATCAATGGGATTAACATTCCGAGCGACAATAGTTTGCAAAGCATTGACGATTTGGGCAGCAACAACAACGGAGTCAACAGTTTGATGCGGTAGTGCGCCGTGTCCACCTTTACCCAAAATTGTGCAGTTAAAGCACTCTACAGCTGCCATCAATGCGCCAGCGCGCACACCCACTGTTCCTAAAGGCAAATTATTCCACAAGTGCAAACCAATAATCGCTTCAACATCAGGGTTTTTCAAAACTCCAGCTTCAATCATTGGCTTTGCGCCTCCTGGTGATTCTTCCGCTGGCTGAAAGATAATTTTCACAACACCAGAGAAATCTTGGCGATGCTGTTGGAGATAATAAGCTGTACCTAAAGCGATCGCTGTATGTCCATCATGTCCACAAGCGTGCATCACTCCATTATGCTGCGATTTGTACGGCACTTCATTGAGTTCTTGGATTGGCAAAGCATCCATATCCGCGCGAATCGCTAAAACTTTTGGATTTTGGATTGTTTCTGAAACTTCCTCTTTACCCTTGATAGTGGCAACAATGCCAGTGTGGGCAATGCCAGTTTGATGCTCAATTCCCCATTCTTGCAGCTTTTGTGATACAAACTCAGCAGTCAGTTTTTCTTGAAAACCCAACTCTGGTTGTTGATGCAATCGCCGCCGCCACTCTACTAATTGCGGTTGCAATGAGCGGATCGAAAGTCGGATGCGAGATAGATCGACAGAAGCGGGATTGGGAAAGGTGGAAACCATTATAAAGACAAACTAGTTTAAGTACAGCTGATACCAATTTCAAAACGAATGCAACACATACATATAGATAATATCCCTTCCCAACCCTTTCCAAGGTATCGGGGAAGGTGCGCATCAGCGCATCATGTCGCAAACATTTTTTGAATTGGTATTACTGAGATTATTTTCCTAGTTTAACGTTACTTGGATGAGTCTTCAGTAAGGAGGTACTCAGCACTGAGTACGGTCAAAGAGCCTCTAGTTAATAGCTGTTAATTTTCTCTCTAGGTCAAATAAAAAGCCGTGGATATACTCTTCAGTCCATTCGGCACCATAGAAGCGTTTAAACATCCCTCGCGCTGGGTCTTTTTCAGCCCGATATCTGAGGTATCGCAGTTGGGCTTGTTCAATGGCTACTAAATTTTGGGAATCTGTTATGGGTTCTGCCTGCTCTACGAAATCGAGATAAGCTTTCAAATAGTCTTTGAAAGCGGCAAACACCTGAGTTTCTACTACAGCCGTTTCTTGGGGACGAGTCCACAGAAAAGCGGGAGAGAAAAAGGGCTGTGCTTCTTCGGGAAAATCTCCCCCCCAAGACAGATGTTGCTGATGCGCGTGGAAAATCGGCAAAATTGGTTCAGTATATTTTGCTTGATATGCCAGATCGTCCCGAAATAGGGGCTGCATATCCAAAGCAATTAGATGTCCTCCTGGCAATGTCACCAAATCTGCCCCAAAAAAGGGTAAATCGTAGTTGAGGCGCGGAAAAATCACAAAATTCAGCACTTGCAGCGAATTGCCACCTTGTACGTGAGCTGCCCGAATTTGCCGCAATTTTGAAGTTTGAAAGGCATAACTGGTGGTGACAACTTCTTCCTGATTCTTTCCCTTACCCACAACAGCACTCTTGGACTCAAATCCAGTGGGGATAGGATAGGGCTGTAAATCCAAACGCGATCGCATATAGGCGATCGCATAATCGAGAAATGGCTGATAAAGCGTCACGTTGCTTCGCTCCGAATTCAAAATTAATAATCCCCAATGCCCAATGCCCAATGCCCAATGCCCAATGCCAATTATCTTTTGCCGGCACCGACTGCTAGGGGAACAGCATCTTCAAATAAGAATTCATGGAGAAAGCGCTCTGCCCATTCATGACCAAAGTAACTGCTAAACAAACCAGATGCTGGATCGCGGTCTGCACTATATTGGTCATAGTCTTTTTGGGCTTTGACAATCCGTTGGATATCTTCAGGGTCTTGGAGCGGTTTGGCAGCTGCTAACATTTGCCAATACAAGTTTAAATAATCCTGAAAAGCTTCAAAGACTCGTGTTGCCACTGTTTCCGGGTCGGTTTTGGCAAACAATAGATATTTAGAAAAATACTGGTTGGCATCGTAAAACTTCATTTCTAAGTTTTGTGCCAAATCCGGGTATCGATCGTGGAGAGATTTTAGCGGAAATATATATTTTTTTTGATAATCTTCATCCTGAAATAAAGGCTGGAAATCAAGCACAATCAGATTTTTGACTTTTCCAAAGGATAAAAAATCAATCCCTAACAGAGGTAAATCGTAGTGGTGACTGGGATAAATTACGCTGTTAAAAATTTGAGCGCTTTCTCCAGCATCAATGTAGGTATAGCGAATTTTCCGCAACTCTTGAGATTGGTAACACCAACTGCGAATAGTTGCTGGGTTTCTGCCGCGATCGCTAACTTTGAATTCCAAACCAGGGGGAATGACCCTACTTTGTAAATCAAATCGCTGAAATAGCTCTTTTTCTAAAAATTCCAGGAAAGGCTTATACATGGAGCATGATTTGTTAACCCTTGCATGAAAATAAGTTATGGCGATCGCGCACGTCTCATTTATGAGAAACAAAGCAACATTCCTTAATGGGGAATTGGGGATTGGGGATTGGGGATTGGGGATTGGGCATTGGGGATTAGGGATTGGGGATTGGGGATTAGGCATTGGGAATTAAGAAAATTCTTTCCCAGTCCCCAGTCCCCAGTTCCCAGTTCCCAGTTCCCAGTCCCCAGTCCCCAGTCCCCAATCCCACTAACGCCTAGCATGATTGCGACCGATCATTTGCTGCAAGACTTCTTGGGAAACACAGCGACGCTCCGAACAATAAGTCATCAAGTTAATTCCGTTCATCATTCGTACTGTACTGACTCTGACACGAAAATCATCCGTAACAAACCAACAACGTTCCTGACCTTGATTGTTGTCATAGTCAGTATCAATCGTCAGCACTCCATCATCAGCAAATCGATATCGGCTCACAACCGGAATGCTCTCAACATAGCCTTGGTTGCGAATCAGTTTTCCAGAACGCCTCGTTTCGTCGGGAACATCAACCAAAATCGCAGCATTATCGGTATTCGGTAGTCTGGTATCTAGGTTAGCTTGCCATGCAAAGCTAGCACCGCTTGTTGCTTTACTAGGATCTATCCCTTGGGCTTTACAAACTTCTTGGACTTTCGGATCGTCCTTTTCCATGACTTTTATAATCAAATTCGACTCCCCCGACTCATCCGCCGCCGAGTCAAAATGATGAACGGCGCGTTCCGTAAACCACGTACCCTCACTTTTACGGAAGAAATCGATCATTGTCAAAGGCGGTATTATATGCATCTGTTTTGAAACCTCGTTTTATCAAATTTTGGCGTTATTAATACTGAGTGATGAGATGAAGTCCCGGTTTAGCTAAAGTGTAGAATAACTCCAAAAGTGATACTTTAATCAGCTGATGACAAATAGTGAAATTCAACTTATTACAAGCGATGCCTGCGGCAACGGCTTTGCTGATCGCCCCAGTCCAACTCCAGAAATCTTAACAGCCCTGAAAGCCGGAATCCCTGTGGATTCGATAGATTTGTACCAATTTAATCTCAAGGAAGTCGATTTCCGACAAGCTAACTTGAGTAAAGCCAATCTATTAGGAGCCGACCTTAGTGAAGTGCTATTAAGTAATCTCGATTTGAGTGGGGCAGATTTGCGAGGCGCTAATCTGCAAGGAGCCGATTTGAGTGGGGCTAATTTGCAGGGAGCCTATTTAAACCGTGCTGACCTCCAACAAGCAAATCTCAGTGGCGCAAATTTGGAGGGAGCCAAACTCCAAGTAGCACGTTATGATTCACAAACGAAATGGCCCGAAGAATATAACTACAAAACTTCGGGAGCAGTAGGGCCGGGTGCTAATCTCAATGGTGCTTTTCTGAATACAGCTTCTTTACGAAATGCAGATTTACAAGGTGCTAATCTGCGTGGAGCCTATCTGAGTGGCGCTGACTTGACAGGAGCCAATTTGCAAGGTGCTTCTTTGAGTGGTGCCGATCTAACAAAAGCTTATTTGACAGGGGCTTGCTTACGGAATGCTCGATTGACAGGAGCCGATTTGCGGGATACAGACCTGCGAGCAACCGATCTCAGTGATGCAGAGATGGAGCATCTTCAAAGTATTGCTGGGGCAGATTTTACTCTTGCTCAAGGACTCACAGAAGCAACTAAAGCTATGCTTTCCAGTCGTCCACATTCAGAACTCGATGTTTGGAACGCCTATACCCGCAAAACAACTCGTGAAAGTTTGAGTGCTTGACCGTGCCAATTTTAGATTTTAGATGCAAGCCGCGCTCCTTGTGAGCGAAATAAATCCATCCAAAATTGTTTGACCAGTTGCTCTGTAGTGAGTTTACAACGGCTGCCAGTTCTTTTTCAGGAGTGCTAAAAATGTCGCGTATCCTTCGGAAAAACCAGGCGGATCGGGTAGAACATATTGGGGAAATTCTTTATACGATCGCCAAGGTTCCGAAGCATTATGCCGCAAATGTAAGGCAATTTCTGAGGAACCTGGTAATCGCCAAGTCATTTGACCAGTTTGTATATCAGTCACAAATGCCTCCTCATCTCGAAAAAGTTGATCTTTTATTCCAGATTTTGGCAGATTAACCGGATATTTTGGTCAAATTTAAGGTAAAATAAAATATTTACTATTTATCTGATACGTTTTCTCACAATATTGCATTGCAGACAAACCCACAGCGCTATTGTGGCAACAGGTCTTCTAAAGCAGCGCCGACAACCCGGTGATCTTTATCCTGTCTGAGTTGGTTCAGAGCTGCTTTGGCTTCCGGTTCATCAAATCGTTTGAGAGCATAGCTAACTCGCACGCGCATCCGCCAAGATTCATCATTCACCAACGTTAGTATTTGGGATAATGCCGCAGTATGTTGACTAGAATTAGCCAGTAAGCCAAGTGCATCAACAGAAGATTCCTGAACTGTGAAATCTTCATCTTTTAAACCCTGAACGCATATATCAAATAGTTCTTCAGGGCAATCCATTTCAGCGATCGCAGCTAAAATGCTCCGTCTAACTAGCCAGTGCTCATCCTGATAATATGCCAAAACTAGATGAGAAACTGCGACTCTGCCAAATAGCGATAACGAATTTGCCGCCTCAGCCCGCACGTTGGGAGTATCATCAAATTTCATAATTTGCATCAAAGCTGCAAAAGATTCCGCTGATTGTTGATTACCCAAACCTCTAGCCACAAAAGAACGCACCAAAAATTCTGAGTCATGAAGTTTGCTCGTAAGCAGAGGAACTGCAACTTCTGATTCATAATCATTTAAAGCAGCGATCGCCTTCAAACGATAGTGAAAATCTGGGTTCTTTAGTTCAGCTTGGATTTTATGGATTTCCATAAGTGCATTTAATACAGCTATTCTTTATTTTAGGGCATTGGGCATAGGGCATTGGAAAAGAAGAGGCAAAGGCAGGAGGCAGGAGGCAGGAGGCAGAAGTTCTAAAATGTTTGAATTTTGAATGCGTGAATTTTGAATTGATTTGTCCCCCTTCCAGCACAATGCCCAATGCCCAATGCCCCATGCACCATAATGCCCAATGCCCCATTCCCCATCCCCCATCCCCTAAATCAATGACTCAATTAAGCGAAACCGTTAAAGAATTAATCGCTAAAGCTAGAATTGTCAGCTTTGCTGAGTGGGAACAGTCCCATCCAAAAGCAGCGATCGCTATATTTCAAGCTGCGGATGATGCTTTTCGCTACCTAAGCGACGAAGATTTATCGCAGATTAAAACCTTGTCACCCGATAATTCTGAGTTGATTCCTGTTGCTCAATTGTTACGCGATCGCGCCGCCGAAATCGTTGATGAATCTAGAGAACAAGTTTTAGCAACTTATCCCGAAATTATCCAGCCTGGAGGCGGTCTTTATCCACCTGAACGCGCCCAAGCTTGCTGGCGAGATTTTTGGCATTTTCTTCGCTGCATTACTTATGGCATAGCAGGTGGACACACTGAATATACAAGCCCCACAGGACTGCATTATATGAATTTGCTCTATCAGGAATTACAAGTTCCCTTGGATGCAATGATTTTAGGCTTAAAAAGCATCAAGGCTGCTAGTTTGAAACTTTGCCAAGGCGATCGGCAGCAAATTATTGCTCCCTATTTTGACCATTTAATCAGCCAATTGGCTACTTTCCAAATTCGATAAGTTAAGTGTAAGTGGGCATGAATAATCAAAGGTTTGTAGTCAGAGCTTCAGCCTTGACTAACAGACAATATTACTTAATTTTATCTTGCGTAAGATAGTTGAATTTATTCATGCCCACTGGTTGAGATAAACTTAAGTGACTCAGCACAATTAATACTCTAGCTTAAGGGAATGGCAAAATACCATCACTTGCATCCCAATTGCAAATCCAATACTAAAAAAAAGCTGAATTTTCTCTAAAGTATGATTTAACTTAACAAATTTTAATAAATATGGTTTCAGCATCGTATCACAATGTGTAAAGGCAAACGATGCAAAAACTTAAAATCATCACGACTAATAAGGATTTAAAATCTCTATGTCCCCTAGTTTGTCACTATGATGTAAAGTTTTTTAACATCTGCTGAATATCTTTCTCATAAAATTTAGTTGTTAACTGGGAGATAGTTTGAATGGCTTTTGGACCAGCATCACGATTAGGGGTCGCTCTATTTGAAGACACTGATCCTATTGATCTGTGGCCAAATCGCTCTAATGAGGATGTTGAAACCGTAATTAGAAGTGTCTATAAACAAGTTCTAGGCAACGCTTATGTAATGGAAAGTGAGCGGCTTTCTGTTGCTGAATCTCAACTCAAACGGGGTGAGATTAGCGTTCGCGGGTTTGTGCGTCAAGTCGGGAAGTCGGAACTTTACCGTTCGCGGTTTTTTGATAACACCCCTCGTTATCGGGCGATTGAATTAAATTTCAGACATTTCCTTGGTCGTGCGCCATTGGATTTAGAAGAAACGCGTACACACAGTACTATTCTGGATACAAAGGGTTTTGAGGGTGAGATTGATTCTTATCTAGACAGCGACGAATACCAAGAAACTTTTGGGGAAAACATTGTGCCTTATATTCGGGGCTACAAAACCGAAGCTATTCAAGGTTTGGTTCAGTTTACCCACTTATTTCAACTGGTACGTGGTTCCTCTAGCAGCAGTCTGAAAGGTGACTTAGCTGGCAAACAACCAAAATTAAACAGTTTGCTAATTCAAAGCACGCCTACTCCTGTAGTTTCACCAGCCAGCAAGGGCGCTACATTCCGCAACCCAACATCTACCCCTCGCACTCGTCAGGGTGTGGGTTCTGGTGATGATGGTAAGGTATACCGGATTGAAGTTAGTGGCTACAAAGCAAATGTGGTAAATAATATTTCCAAATTTCGCCGCAGTAACCAAGTCTTTTTCGTGCCATACAATAAGCTTTCACAAGAGTATCAACGGATTCACCAGCAGGGTGGCACGATCGCCAGTATTACCCCTGTCAACTAAAGAATAAAAATTGGGGATTTACAGATTAGGGATTGGGAAATAATTCCGGTGTACTCAGTCTCTAATCTTTCAAGCCCCAGTGTTGCTCGTTCTGGGATTTACGCAAAACTAAACGCACTCAAGGGCAATACCTTGCGGAAAGCCGCTTCTGAGCGAGACACTCCGCATAGCTAGCTTCCACCTAGAAGTATGCGTCTACATAAAATTGCCCTTACCTGAAAAGAATGATTTTCGGCTATTTTTTGCGTAAATCGCGATCGCTCAAAAGTTAGCCAAAGCGATCGCTAATCTGGAGTTTGACCAATTCCGCCGTCAGTTGTGATATACGAAGACATTTAACACATTTTCACAAACTAAAGTTTTACAAAAGCTAGTCAGTAGCAAAAATAACTGACAACTGATGGGAAATTCTACCTCCATAAGGGGTAGGATGCTCGGAAATTAAATTAGCGTTTTTCAGGAGATACCTCAATGTCACTTTGGGCAATTGATTCACCTAATGTTGAACTGCGTCCGAACACCAGCGAAAGCGAATTACAAACACTGATTCGGGCAGTTTACAAACAGGTTTTGGGTAATGCTCACTTGTTGTCAAGTGAGCGACTAGCCACTGCTGAATCGCAATTGCGCGATCGCAAAATCAGCGTCCGCGAATTCGTCAACATGGTTGCGAAATCAGAACTTTATCAATCCCTGTTTTTCAACTCTTCTTCCCAGTATCGGTTCATTGAACTGAACTTCAAACACCTGCTAGGGCGTCCTCCTGCCGATCAGGCAGAAATTTCCGAACACGTCCGCATCTACAACGAACAGGGCTATGATGCTGAGATCGACTCCTATATCGATAGCAACGAATATCAGCAGAATTTTGGCGAGAATATTGTTCCCTATGTTCGCAGCACAAGCTCCCAAATCGGAATTAAAAATGTTACCTTTAACCGCACCTTTAGCTTAGTCAGAGGATTCGCTAGCAGTGATAGCGATCGCAAAGCCAAACTGATCGGCGATATCGGTTCTAATTTATCTACATCCATCAAAGCTCCCGCAGCTGGTTCTAGTGTCAGCACCACCGACAAACGCTTCTTGATTAAGGCTGTCAAAGGTGCAGGTAATCTCCGTACTCGTCTGGGCAACCTGGAATATGTAGTTAACTACAACCAACTTTCTGGACAAGTGCAAAACATTCATCGCACAGGCGGCAAAATTATCAGTATCACTGAAGTTGCTTAGATTTGTCTAAGTAGGAGACTGGGGACTGGGGACTGGGGACTGGGGACAAGGGGGACAAGGGGGACAAGGGGACAAGGGGACAAAAAAAACTCCTAACTTCTAACTCTTGTACAGACGCGATTAATCGTGTCTCTACTCTTAACTCTTGTACAGACGCGATTAATCGTGTCTCTACTCTTAACTCTTGTACAGACGCGATTAATCGCGTCTCTCCCCACTCAGCACTCCCAAATTCAGTTGTGGTCAAGGAGGCTAACATATAGAGTAGGAGAATAACCTTCTTTTTTACCAAGATATCTCTTGGATTTTAAGCTACTTTTTTAAGATCACTTTTCTAATGGAAATTACTGACTTTTTTGAACTTTCAATTGGTCGATGGCGATCGCAGCGTAGCGCTCATCATTTAGCATTCGCCCACTTTGAAGAAGTGTTATCTAACATTGACATCGAGTCTCTATCCACTAACGATCCAGCAGTGGCAGCAATCTGTCAATTGTATAACACTGAACCCGCCAGTATCACTCACCCTTTTCGGATGACTTGGGAAGGTGAGTCAGACTGGGACGATAAACCAATCTCTGGCAGTACTGTACTAGTACCAATTCCCGATGTCGAAAATCCTTCTAGAGGCAAACTCTTGCGGGACAAGGGATACGCTGAAACAATTCCAGCAGTGGCTAAATATCATCTGAGTGATGATGGGATTTTTACCCTGTTAACAGAGTATGAACTCGCTGCTGCTGAGGAGCGAATTTGGTTTGCTAACCCAAATCTTCGGTTTCGGGTAGCGACGATTAAAACCAGTGATGGTAAAGGCGTGACTACAGCTTCCTTTTCTTCAGAGATTCGCTCTTTGTCTTAAACCAATTAGCAAATATCAGGTTAAAACATAAAAGGATACAAGCTCCTAAATTTATTTATGGAGATTGTAATACGTGAATACTTCTCCTGGCGGAGAGGCTACGCCAACGACAAGCTCAGTACAAGTTTTGAATTTTGAATTTGGAGCGAAGCGACGTGACGATAGCGCCCAGCGAATCTAGCACTAACGCTAGCGATTTGCTCACCTTAGCCTGTTGGATGGCAGGAGATTTTAGCAACTACAAGCAATCTTTTGCAAATCCGCAACTTTACGCCCACATTCACATTTATTTTCGTCCTTTACCGATTGAATTTTTTTCTGGCATCGGTTTCTATTCTGAACAAGCTTATGACCATGATTTATGGACACCCTATCGTCAGGGAGTACATCGACTAGTCGATTTGGGCGATCGCATTTATATCGAAAATTACAGCTTGAAAGATCAGATGCTTTATGCAGGTGCAGCTCGTGAATTAGATATCCTCAAAACCATCACCCCAGAAAGCATCGAACGGCGTTATCACTGTTCAATGGTTTTCCAACGAGAAGGTGAAATGTTTCGAGGTAGTGTGGAACCAGGCAATCAATGTCTGATTAAACGCAATGGATGCCAGACATATCTTGTCAGCGAAGTAGAAATAACCGAGCGTACTTGGATAAGTCTAGATAAAGGCATGGATATTGAAACCCATAAGCAAATATGGGGATCTACTGCTGGGCCATTACAATTTGAAAAACGGGAGAGTTTTGCTGATGAATTACGTGCGGTGAGCGCATCATGTTGATTCAGCTTGAATCTGTTAAAACCAAAATGTTGCCTCCACTGGCTGAAAAAAAAATGCGCTGCTGGATTCGCAGCCGCCATTTGATTTGTTCGGGTAATTTTTTTATATTCGAGACATTAGAATATACAACGATTGAGAGATTCTCTGAATGCGTTGCTTCTTTAGGAGGGACAGTAATATCCGTTGACCCAGTTAATAAAATCTGGATGGGCGATCATCGCCAAGTAATTTTATATCAGGCAAAAGCCAGTTTACATACACCTCATCATACTTTGAAACAATATTGGATCAAATACGGTGGTTTCTACACTAGATTTGATGAGCGTGCTTGAGAGTTACTATCCTGTAGAAATTATTCTGACAGGCGTTTATACTCTAATTCAAAATTAAGTTTTGAATTTTAAATACTCCCCAAGGGGGTTGACGGCTAATTATTAATGTCTAATTGCTAATTTCTCATTGTGATTAGTTGTTAGTTATTAATAGTTAGCCGTCTAAGTTTGTTAGAAAATGTAACTAAAAAAATCACCAAAAGTTGATAAGTTAATATCAATAACCAGTAATTAGTAAATCTTAAGTAGGGACTGTTATGGCTTTGCATTTTAGTATTGCCACCCTACTACAGAAATTTTATTTTACTTGACAAATTAGTTCCCCTTACCCACAATAACCCAACTATGCAAACCTTCTTAGACGAAGAAACCAGACGACGCCAATATCAAGCATTTCCCCAAACAGAACCTATAGAACTGTGGAATACTGCTTCAGTTGATGACATTGAAATTGTAATTCGAGCAGTTTATCGGCAAGTGTTGGGTAATGCTTACATCATGGAAAGTGAGCGGCTCGTAGTTCCAGAATCCCAACTCAAGCAAGGTATAATCGATGTGCGTGAGTTTGTGCGTCAAGTTGCCAAATCAGAGTTATATCGCTCTAGATTTTTTGATAACGTTTACCGCTACCGGGCAATTGAACTTAACTTTAAGCATCTACTCGGACGCGCTCCCGATGACTACTCCGAAACTAAACATCACAGCAACATTCTAGATGAGAAAGGTTTTGAAGCGGATATTGATTCTTATCTTGATAGCGACGAGTATCTAGATGCCTTTGGCGAGAACATAGTGCCATATTACCGGGGTTATAAAACTCAAACCGGCAAAAAGATATTGGAATTTACCAATATGTTACAACTGCTGCGGAGCAATTCTAGCAGTGATAAGAACCTAGCATCGAATAATGAACCTCAACTGGTGCGATCGCTAATTACCAACGCTCCTTACGGCAGACAGAAACTCACAGATATTAGTGCATTGCTGGCTGAAATATTCAAGCCCAAGCCAGAAACTGCTGCTCCAGTTAATACCTTTATTGCAGCTTCCACAGCAGCCGAGGAAAGCTTGCGGCAAAAGATTAAAGAGCAAGAAAGCCAGATTGCAACTTTGCAACAACAATTAGCAGACTTACGACCATTTGCCAGCATCGGCACAACAAAATTTAGTAGTAGTTGGCAGTCTTCTAGTTTGCCCACTAGCACAGGTGAGTATACATCTTTGCAACAGCAAGCTGACGCCCAAGAAAAACAGATTTCAGCTTTGCAAGAGCAAATTGCTGATGCTCGACGATCTGCAACAATTGGGGAAGCTCGGTTGAATAAATGGCGCAGTCGCGTTTTTAATGGTTAATTTCTCTAATATTTCTCTAATGTTTAATTTTATCGGGTGGGTTAGGCAAGTTTAACTCACCTATTTTTTTACTGTAGACATGATATAAAATCAAGACCTCGTTGGTGAATTCAAAATCTAACAAGCTAAAAAGCTATAAACTCACTAAGCTAACGCGCCTACATATTGCACTATTTTCTGTGTAAACCGTCATTAATCATTAGTCATTTGTGTTTACCAATTGGACTTTGGACAATTGACTTAGGACAACCTCTCCTGAAGGAGACGCTGCGCGTAGCTTGCTTCCCCAGAGGGGTACACCAGTTGATGTGCTTTTCTTTTTGCGTAACAGCTTAAAGATTTCCTGATATTTTCCGAGTAAGCTTGAAACAACAAATAATCAGAAAGTGTCTGAATTATTGTTCTAATAGACTTACAACTTATGCAAAAAGCTATAATTTATCGATACCGTACTTATGGACTAGTTGGGTTAATATCTTTAAGCGCTGTATTAACTACACCTAAATCTGCTTTAACACAATTGGCAGGCGATTCCCCAATTGGGCAAACTCCTATCCCTACTGCTAACTTAATCTGGCCAACTAAAGGGTTTATTTCTCAAGGCTTCCGCAAATATCAACATGAAGGCATTGATATTGCAGGGGCGGCTGGAACTCCTGTTGTTGCTGCGGCATCCGGTACAGTTGTTAAAGCAGGTTGGGATAATTGGGGATTAGGAAATGCCATAACTATTAAACATCTCGACGGCAGCACTACTGTCTATGGTCACAATCGCCGTTTGTTAGTGAGTAAGGGTCAACAGGTCATTCAAGGTCAAATGATTGCCGAAATGGGATCTACAGGCAATAGTACAGCACCTCATCTGCACTTTGAAGTTCATCCAAATGGTCGAATAGCAGTTGACCCCCTTCGTTTGTTGACATCCGTAACTGCAAGTGTTGGCTTTGGTTCTAAAGTTCAGCCAGTGGATAACCAGAACCGCCCAGTTTCGCCACCCCCAGTAGCAAATCAAGTTTCACCCTCACAGCAGCCAATTCCTATAGATTTTGCACCTGTAAACACTGATACGAAATGTAATGGAATTAGTCTTATTGAAGGTGAGACTATAAGCTCTCGTGTAAAAGTCTGTGAAGAAAATGGTCAATTATTTTATATTGGGCAATTGAAGCAATCCCCAAGCAAGCCGATAAAGATAGTAGCTTTGAATATTGGTAAAGACAGATATCGAGCAGATAATGGTAGTTTTTATTATTTAGTCACTCCACAAAAAGTTGAAGTTTGGCGAAATGGCAGTCAGATTCGTTCTGACAGTTTTTATAGTTTAAGGAAATCGCCTTGATATTCTTTCTACCTTACTTACTTTGGTGAAGATGGTTATTTTAAATATCACTCTTTGCTATACCAGATTGTTAAAAACTTAACTACTACACAGACTTTATTTCGCTTAAACTCAGGTTTTAAACAGCTTTCATACCCCCTGCCTACCAAAGGTTCAGACAGGGGGTATTACAGCAATTAGTTGAAGAAGAATGCAGAATTCAGAATTTTGACTCCTGAATTCTGTTCAATAAAACTTTCTGTTTAAATATACTTGCTAAAAGTTAAGTGTTAATTGAAGCAAGTGGTTGAGAGGCATTTGATACAGAGCCATTGTTTACGAGAGGTTGACGAGTTTTCAAGTCAAATTTGAAGCCATGTGGCAAAATATGAAGCTTTGCTCCACAAATTGCCAAAGACTCATCCTTCAAAATTTCGTCCACATTGTTATATGTAGCTTCTGATTCATCAACAATCGTAACCGCACCTTCACCAATTACTTCAACTTGGTTATCTACCACTACCATAGCGGTATTTTCATCAATACCAAATCCTAAGACAGCAGGCTGTAGTACCAAAGCTGATATTAAACGTCCCAAGCGTCCCCGTTGGGAAAAATGCTGGTCAATTACTACCCCTGGTAAAAATCCCATACCTGGGCCCATATCGACAGTTTCAATCCGAGGATGTGTTTCTGAGTCGCCTTCCACAATCATTACGTCTGGCATCACAGCAGCTCCGGCGCTTGTGCCTGCGATAACTGCGCCTTCAGAATAGCGCTGGTGAATCGCCGCATCGATTTCGGTGTCCTTGAGGATGTTGGTAATACGAGCTTGATCTCCCCCTGTAAAAAACACCCCAGTTGCTTTATTAATAGCTTCCAACGCGGTAGATGAAGCTGCATCTTCACGGGTTTCTGTATCAATAATGCGAACAGTTTCGGCTCCCAGGCGCTCAAACACTCTGATGTAATTTTCTCCCACTTCTCTTGGTAGTTCTGTGGCTGCTGTCAGAATTACAATATATGCCTTTGTACCTCCAGCGCGTCTGACAAAGTCCCGCAAAATTACGGAATCACCCTCTTTATCTTCGGCTCCGCCAATAATTACTAACTGCTTTTTGATATTACTTTCAACCATGATGCTCCCTGGGATTTGAGTTAATAAATTTCACTAAAACATGACAATTCAATGTATCAAATCATCCCTTTGATAGATTACTTGATAAAAGTAGGGTTAACATTTGCGTAGACGCATACCCCTACGGGGATCTTGCTACGCAAAGCGTCTGTCTGCGACACCCTGTTCGCGTTCGTACAGAAGCGGCTTGCCGTTAAACATCGCAATTAGACCAAAATACTTTTCTGAAAAATTATCTAATTTTCCAGTTACTAAATAAAATCTACAACATCAACTGCCTCTAGAAGTATTTTCTAGAGGCATTTTTGGCTGTATTGCTAATGGTCTATTGGAGATTTATCGGGCGGTGTGAGTAATGGGTATTGACCCTAGCTAGATGCAAATAGATATCTGATGGCAAGTTCTAATGAATCCGACTTTTGTAAAGCAAGTTAGTTAAGAAAAAACGTGCTTGTTCGAGTGGGAGATGCCTGGGTTTGCCTTGGTAGACAATTTGATATTCATTCATGTCTGGGCCATCCCCATGTCCAGAGATCAGCTTTTGGTGAAAAGCTTCGTCAGCCAGTTCTCGAATTTCATCTCTTAGAGCAGCTTGTGTGCTATTCATACTTTGCTGTCTTTTTATACTGTCTTTTTAATGCCCTACATATATTTATACAATTTTAGGATGAGTGTTGTACCTTTCAAAGGTTATATCTTTAATTATTCATGAGGATGAATTGACTGTTCTTGGTTCCTAACAGAAGATTGAAGATTTAATTATGCCTTAAGATAGTTAAAAATGCTTAGTAATAAAGTTAACGTGGGTTCTGATTAGCTCAGTGGCAAAGCCATCACTCTCCAAAATTAACCTGAGTCAATCTACAATCTATAAGTCTGAGTAATTATAACTCAGCATTAAAAATTTAGGGTGTTTAGCCGAAGGTTCGTAATCAATGGTTCTACAAAAAAGCAGTGAATTAGTCCGCATTAATGCTAGAAGAACGGATGTATTCGATATTTTCAACTTCAAGCATTACCTTGGCCCCAACCCTTATTTAAATGTAGGGGCACTAGCATTTGATTTTGCTCTAATTGACTCTAGAGAGCCTTTGCCCATTGAAGATTATATTGCCAGCATTGGCGATCGCTATCCAAATCTTCGCGAGCAAACCTACGAATCTTATGCCCATCTCTTTGCCCAAGTTGTGTCCGAAGCCGCAAAATTGGACATGGATTTACACCTTAATCGCTGGAGTGTGAAGCCATATCCAAATCTCACCCGGATTAGCATTCAATCACTACATGAACGCACAACTAGAGAGGTAATTTACTTTGTTTGGGATTGGTTTGAAGCCATTACCCAAGATGAAGAGTTTGCCTTTGATGACCAGCTGGTAAGGCTGCAAGATAAATTTCGCGCATCTGTCTACGGAGGCCCCACGGTTTACGCCCTATTGCGAACAGCTTATGAAAAAGGTATTCCCGCCTTTTATTTGTGGGAAGAAGGATTGATGCAATACGGTTTAGGAAAAAAACACGTCCGGGGAGTAGCAACAACATTTAACTGCGATAGCCATCTAGATTCGGAATTTACTACCCGCAAGGATGATTGTAAGGCATTTTTGAAAACCTTGGGTTTCCCAGTACCTGAAGGTAGTATTGTCTTTACCGAAAAAGAAGCTTTGGCAGCAGCACGAGAAATTGGCTACCCAGTGGCAGTTAAGCCAGTGGTAGGTCACAAAGGAATTGGTGTCACGGCTGATGTACAAGACTCAAAAGAACTGATATCTGCTTTTAATCGGTCACTGGCAGCGATTCCCGAAAATCAGCAAACCCGAATAATTGTTGAGAAAAGCATCACAGGATCGGATTTTCGTATGCTGTGTGTTAATGGTCGATTCGTCGCCGCCACAGAACGCCGTCCCGCATCAGTTGTGGGTGATGGGTATTTAACGCTTGCAGAGTTAATTCGCCAAGAAAACCGCAAACCTGCACGTTTAGACACGCCAACCTCGCCGATGAGTAAAATTCAGATCGATGAAGCGATGGAACTCTACCTAGAAGAACAGCGTTTATCATTAGAGAGCGTGATTGAGAAAGGACGCACTGTTTACCTGCGTAAAGTTGCCAATCTTTCAGCTGGAGGTATGAGCATCGATGCAACCCCGACAGTTCATGATGACAATATTATCTTGGCGCAAGATATTGCCCAACATTTCCAACTGACTTGCCTGGGGATTGATGTAATCACCAAAAGTCTTGCAGAATCTTGGAAATCCAGTAACTTTGCCATCTTAGAAATCAATGCTGCACCAGGCGTTTTAATGCATCTGAAACCTTCTGTTGGTGAAAGTGTTGATGTACCTTCTCATATTTTAGAAACCTTTTTTGAGTCGGGTACAGATGCCAGGATACCAATTATTACCTTTAACAAAATCTCAGTTGAAGAACTGCAAGCAACGATTGACCATATCCTTTTGCAAAATCCCAACTGGACAATAGGTGCTGTTTGCCGTGATGCTGTTTTTGTTAATCGCTCGAAAAAAGTATTAAGCAAAGATTACAACAGTAATGTCCAAACTTTGCTGCGTCATCCCAAAGTTGATTTGCTAATTGCCGAGTATCCTGAAGAAATCCTCGAAGAACAGGGCATATTTTACCAAAATAGTAATATCGTAGTTTTGGATAATCCCACCGAAATTGAGATGATTTTGGCGCGAGATGTTTTCGATGGTTCGACTGTGGTGATTAAAAAAGGCAACGATATTTCTATTCGTCGCAAAGGGTTGATTGAAGATTATACTTTGGGTGAAGATGAACCATTTACGCGGGTTTATTTGAAGGAAACTGGAGCAATTTTGTAAGTTAAGTAAATAGGGGACTGGGAACTGGGGACTGGGAACTGGGGAGGCAGGGGAGAAATCAATTCAAAATTCAAAATTAAAGAACTTCTGCCTCCTGCCTCCTGCCTCCTCTTTCCCCATGCCCCATACCCCAGTTCAAGTGTTCCAAAGCTAGAGAAATTAAAGAGCGTAGAGTCAGCTAAACTAAAGAAGAAATTGCTTAAGAAGTTTTAATAATTCTGCTGTTATGAGTACTGATTCATCTGTTAATTCTCCCGAAAAACCTGAATCTACATTCGGGAAGCGTCTGAGAAACTTCTTAATTGTAATGGTAGCGATCGCACTTAGCGTTTCCCTCGTCTTAGGATTGCGAACTGAAACAACCTCGGCAACTCTAGCTAAGTTAAGCGAGACTTCCACACCGTTAGAAGTAGCCCTCAGCAATGGCAAACCATCTCTAGTAGAGTTTTATGCTGATTGGTGTACTGTCTGCCAAAAAATGGCACCAGATATCACTCAACTAGAAACAGAGTATGCTGACAAGATGAATTTTGTCATGTTGAATGTAGATAATACCAAGTGGCTGCCGGAAATGCTGAGATTTCGGGTGGATGGAATTCCTCATTTTGTATTTTTGAGTCAGCAAGGAGAAACCATAGCCCAAGCGATCGGCGATCAACCTCGGAAGATTATGGCTAGTAACTTAGAAGCTTTGGTTACTGGTTCCTCTCTCCCTTATGCTCAAGCTAGCGGTAAAGTTTCTAAGTTTTCAGCCCCAGTAGCACCAACGGCGAATCAAGACGATCCCCGCAGTCATGGCAGCCAGGTGGTAAATTAAAATAATTCGTAATTCGTAATACTTCGGCTACGCTCAGTACAAGTTCGTAATTCGTAGTTAAAGACTGTTATGTGATGGGATATTCTATGTAACAGATTGCCGCTTGAGACGCTTTTGAGCATACATTAATTTGTCAGACCTGGCGATTAGTTGTTCTAGTGACATATTGCTCTCTGGTGAATAACGTTCTATGCCGATACTCATCGAAAGTTTATAGCTACGGTTTTGCTGTTGATTAAAGTTAGCGATATTTGTTTGTAGACGCACTTGGATAGTATCAGCGTCCTTAAAGTAGCTAGAGATGAAAACAATGAACTCATCTCCACCCAAGCGGGCAACAATATCTGAACTCCGAAAACTTTGCTTAAGTAATCGACCAGCATCAATAATCAAGGCATCTCCCATGTCATGACCAAGGGTGTCGTTAATCTGTTTTAGTCCATCTAAATCAATGAAAATAACCCAGCAAAACACTTTCATGCGGTGAGCAATTTTCAACTGCTGTGCAGCCATCAGCAAGAAAGCACGTCGGTTATGCAAACCTGTTAGTTCATCAGTCAGCGATAACTGTCTTCCTTCAATCTCTGCTTGTTTGCGGTAGCGAACTTCCTGAATGAGTTCTATTTGAGCGATCGCCTGACGACTTAGGCGGCGCAGTGCATCTAACTGCTGGTAACTTAGGCGATGAGGAATGGTATCCATAACACACAATGTCCCAATTGGAAGACCATCAGGCGTAATTAAAGGAACACCAGCATAAAAACGAATTTTGGGATTACCTTTGACTAAGGGATTGTTATTAAAGCGATCGTCTTTAAGGGCGTTAGAAACCACTAATATATCATCTGGTTGCAGAATGGCATGGGAGCAAAAAGACCAATCTCTGGGTATTTCGCTACTTTTTAGTCCAAGCTTAGATTTAAACCATTGGCGATCGCTATCAATTAAGCTAATTAAAGCAATTGGAGTCTTACAAATGTAGGCAGCGATCGCAGTTAGGTCATCAAATGCTTGTTCGGGTAGGGTATCTAGAATATTGTAGTCTGCCAGTGCTTTGAGCCTTTCCGTTTCATTGTCAGGTAGAGGAACAGGTTGGATTTTCACAGATGAATGTCTACGCCTTAGCCAGGAAAGTCTAGGGCATTGTAAATTTTGAAACAACCGCGGTATTACCTCTCCAGCTACAAGGCTGGGTAACATAAATATCTCTGCAACGAAAATCAACATTCGGTTGAATATACAGAAATATTTTATTACATGATGTGCTTCATGCCTTTGGTTTGCTCTGTTGTTCATGTCACCCTAACTTTCCCTGTGCAAATTACCTAACTATTTAGATACTTACAAGGTTTTTTGCCCCAAAGAAGCTTAATAAATATCAATTTTATTAAAAAATTATTAAAACTTATTCTATTGTTAGAGTTCTTTATCATGGATTAATGTTTTTGATACTACTAATTTGTTTATATCTACGTAAGTTCCGAGGGTTAGAAACCGATTAGGAGAACTTCTTCTTATAATTTTCTTGAGCGATCGCTTAACTTTGCAGCACAGTTTTGCTCATCTCTGCACGCTTACGCAGATATAATACGTATTTTAGAAGAAGTGGTAGACCTCCCTCCTTACCAAGGGCAGCTACGGTGTATACACAAGTCTGAAATAGCCGAGAAATCACGGTTTTACCCCACCCTAACCCTCCCCTTATAAAGGGGAGGGAACCGGATTTTTCTTGTTTCCCCTCTTTATAAGCGGGGATTAAGGGGGGTAATTTGACTTGTACACACACCGTAGTATGTATTGGGGAGGGAACTAAATTTTCTGTTGTCCCCCTTGATAAGGCAGGACTGATTCATTCCCTAAAAGGCGCTGATTTACAAGCGTTTTAAGCAAAAAAATCAGGTGACTAAAAAATCTGACTCAAATTCTCACGAATGATTTAGGACTGCTGTATAAGCAACAGATACCTCGAAGTCATGTTGAGGTACTTCAAAGTCGTGTTGAGGTACTCCAAAGTCGTGTTGAGGTACTTCAAAGTCGTTTTGAGGTACTCCAAAGTCGTTTTGAGGTACTTCAAAGTCGTTTTGAGGTACTCCAAAGTCGTTTTGAGGTACTCCAAAGTCGTTTTGAGGTACTTCAAACTTAGTCGCACCGCGATCGAGTACATAGGTGCGTAGGCGTAGCCCGTTGTAGGCATCGCTTTCATAAATCTTCAACAAGTCGATTGTTTGATTTTTCAGACAGTCGCTACATCGATAGATTTTATTACAAGTAATCACCCGAACTTGATATAATTAGCTGCATACAATCAGATATACTAAATCTCGAACGTGGTGGAATAATTTTCTCTACCTAGACTAATTTCCCGCATTACATTAAGCTCAAACTACTCTTTATACGACTCTAAAATTCCACTGCGAATCATTAGTTGTGGCCAAAACAACACAAAAAATACCATCCACGTTCCTATCGGGATGGAAACGAGAACTGTTAGCCAGATAGTTTTAAATAGTAACCAGCTACCACCAATCAGTGTTACACCCGTGAGAACTATAGACCAAGGTTGACACCACCAAGGTTTGTAGTTCCAAGGATTTATGGGCTTTTGTTCAGACATTGGTTTTATTTAGTCAAACTCCAAATATTCTTTTAAGAATTATGAATGATTTTGCCAGATTAAGTTTTATCGTACTCTATTTTGCCATAGTCAAGTTTAATAATTCGGTCTGCTAAATGAAAATAGCGATCGTCATGGCTAATCACCAGTACTGTTTTACCCCGCGATCGCAGTTCTGGGAGAAGTTGAGTGTAGAATATTTCTTTGAATACTGGATCTTGATCGGCTGCCCACTCATCAAATAGATAAATTGGTCGATCTTCCAAGTAGGCTGTGAGTAAAGCTAGCCGTTTTCGTTGTCCTTGAGAAAGAGCAGTGGTAGAAATTTGTCCATTTTCAACTTTCACTTTATGGTCTAGTTGCAGTTTTTGTAAATATTTTCTGGCTTGAGCATCCAAGTGAGAATTTTTTAATCCTAAAAGTTCTTCAAATAAATAAAAGTCGGAAAACACCACGGAAAAATGCTGGCGATACCATTCTCGATTCTCTTCGCTAATTAACTCGTCATCAAACCAGATTTCGCCGTTGTCTGGGATATAAAGCCCAGTAATTAGTTTGGCTAATGTAGATTTACCGCTACCATTACCGCCAACAATAAAGACTAATTCTTGAGGATAAAGTGTTAGATCGACAGGGCCAAAAATAAAGCTATTGTCTTCTTGCTCTGTGTAGTAAGTGTGGGTGACACTTTGAAATTTTAACCTGTGCCAGTCAGATTTCAGAGCAGGTGGAACAGTGGATATTTCAGTTCGACTAGCTAGAGATAAACCCAGTGATTCGATTTTTTGTAAAGCAATGCTAGCTTTGCTTAATAAAGGAAGTTTACTGATGATGTTATCCATTGGTAACACCAAGTAAGTAAAGGTCAAAATGTAGCCAGAGAGAGTTTCGGGATTGATAGTAAGCAGATTAGGGAGGACAAACAGTACAAAACCGAGAGCGAAAAAGAATATGAGTTGACCCCAACTTGAAGTTATAGCAAAAAGGCTTAGACCGTTAACGTTGTGATTGCGAAACTCGTTAGCAGTTGATTGTAGTTTCTCTTCTAAAAAGTCTTCACGCCGCTTGTAATTTAGTTTAAGTTCCTTGACTCCTTCGGTAATTGTGCGAAAATGTTTAAATAGATGATCTTCATCTTCACGAGCTAGAGTAAGTAATTGTCCGCCTCTGTTGAGTAGCCACTGACAACTAGCGATCGCAACTACTGAAATCCCACAAACCATCAACAATACTAACCAAGAAAGCCAGGTTATATACGTTATACAACCCAGGACGATCGCTAAATTAATAAAGATAAAAGGCATCTGATAAACAGCATTAGCCACCGCCTGAATATCTTCTGTTAAAGTAGCCAATAATCGAGGATTCCCTAAGCGTTCTAAATGACTCAACTCGGAAGCGAGAATCTGGCGACTTAAACGCATCCGTAATTGCAAGACTGCATTCTGAGAAAGGCGAATCAGCATCACTTGAGAAACGATACTGGTAATTAGTGCAACTATAGCCAGCCCCGCAAAACCCCAAATTATCGATGTGAGCCGGGAAGCATTACCGCTACTTGCAGCATGGCTAATTAAGGCAATCAAGCCAGCACTACTACCGCCACTCAAAAATCCGGTAGCGATCGCGATCGCCACCATCCCCCACGAAGAACGCAAAAGAAAGTAAATCAAATTCATGACAAATGCCTATACCCAGTTGGATACAACAAAAAATGAAAATCTCTCTTTTTATGTCCCATGCGCGATTTCCATAATAGTTGTTTGCCAACCAATTAAATTTGCATTGCTAGGGTAGATTTTATATTTTACCAGTTAAACATCCCTTCAAATATCACCATGAATCAGGCACAAGGTCAGTAAATCGCAAAGTTTTTCTCAAGGGCTACGCCTGTGCCAATTCAATTACCCGTACATATTAGTTGTAAATAATACTTAAATTTTAATAAAACTTATATTCTTGAAAAGAGTTTCAAAAAATGAAATTATAAGGAATCTACGCCCATCCTAATAATTACCATTAACTTTACCAAAACAAATAGCACTAACCAATTCAAGAACCCTCGCAAACAAAAACGAAATATTTATGAAAGTTATAGTAACAGGTTCGTTAGGAAACATCAGCAAGCCACTGGCAAAGGAGTTAGTGCAAAAAGGTCATACGGTTACGGTTATCAGCAGCAAGCCGGAAAAGCAAAAAGACATTGAAGCTTTGGGCGCCACCGCTGCCATCGGCTCACTGGAAGACGTTAATTTTCTGGTGTCCACCTTTACTGGTGCCGATGCCGTGTATGCTATGGTGCCGCCAAACTACACCGTACCCGATCCAAGAGAGTATTACCAAAGAACTGGCAGCAACTATGCACAAGCCATTCAACAGTCGGGCGTAAAGTGTGTAGTTCATCTCAGCAGTATGGGCGCGAATTTAGATAAAGGCACCGGATTCATCCTCGGTTCTCACGATGTAGAAGGCATTTTGAATGAGCTGTCAGACGTAGCCATTACGCATCTGCGCCCTGGTTACTTCTACTACAATCTCTACAACTTTGTAGATATGATAAAAGGGCTGGGCTTTATTGGCGCAAACTATGGTGGCGACGACAAGCTTGTAATGGTTGCCCCAAGAGATATTGCCGTCGCTGCGGCGGAAGAGATAGAAACATCTGCTATCGGCAAGCAAGTGCGGTATGTGGCAAGTGACGAGCATACGGCCAACGAAACCGCTCACATCTTAGGTGCCGCCATTGGCAAGCCGGATTTAAAATGGGTAATCTTGACCGACGAGCAAACACAAAGCGGTTTGGAAGAGAGTGGAATGTCGGCACATATTGCGGCCAACTTTGTTGAAATGGGCAGCAGCATTCACAGCGGCGCATCGCGGCAGGATTATGAACTGCATAAGCCAATTGCTATGGGCAAAGTAAAGTTGGAAGATTTTGCAAAGGAATTTGCTGCTGCTTTTTAACAAGGAATTTACGCCCATCCTAATAATTACTCTTGACTTCACCAAAATAACTAGCCCTAACCGATTCAAAAACCCTTGAGGAAGTTATTAATTGTTTAGTTTGAAAAAAACTTTGCGATTTACTGAAGGTAAGATTGGGCGATTTATAATCTTTAAGACTTTGTTTTGAGCAAAAATACATTTCTAATTCGTTCTGCCTCCTACCTTTCTTTGGTAAGCTAGTTGGAATTACAGCGAATTATGTCAATAAACTGTCAAATTACCTGCTCAGTTTTCCAGGGTGAAATTTGCGATGACTGTGAATTTAAAGTCTTTAGAGAACCAAATTAATGTAGCGGACAATTCTAAAACCGCTTCTGTCACTCAAGGAACCCGCTACGTTCCTTTGCACCATCGACGCATTCTGTGTATTTTTCCTAAGTACAGCCGTTCTTTTGGTACTTTTCATCACGCTTACCCACTTATGGGTAGTGTTCGGGCTTTTATGCCACCCCAAGGTATTTTAATTGTGGCTGCTTACTTACCTAAAGAGTGGGAAGTGCGGTTTATTGATGAAAATGTCAAATCAGCAAGTAGGGCTGATTATCAATGGGCTGATGTGGTGATTGTGAGTGGAATGCATATCCAAAAACCACAGATTAATCAAATTAACGAACTTGCCCATCGAGCGGGGAAAATTACCGTTGTCGGCGGGCCTTCGGTATCTGGGTGTCCAGAATATTATCCTGATTTTGACATTTTACACTTGGGCGAATTGGGAGATGCTAGCGATCGCATGATCGAATATCTAGACCAAAACCTCGAACGTCCGCAACAACAAATTCGCTTTGAAACCAAGGAACGCCTACCCTTAACAGAGTTTCCCACCCCAGCTTATCATTTGCTGAATATCAATGATTATTTCCTAGCAAATGTGCAGTTTTCTAGTGGCTGCCCTTATCACTGCGAGTTTTGCGATATTCCCGAACTCTATGGCAACAGTCCTCGGATGAAAACACCAGAGCAAGTAGTCGCGGAGTTAGATGCAATGCGACAATCAGGCAATTTGGGGGCAGTGTATTTTGTCGATGATAACTTTGTTGGCGATCGCCGCGCCGCCATGAAGTTACTTCCTCATCTGATTGACTGGCAAAAACGCAATGGCTATCCTATCCAGTTTGCCTGTGAAGCAACGCTCAACCTAGCTCAAAGTCCAAAGCTGTTGGAAATGATGCGTGAAGCTTATTTCTGCACAATCTTTTGCGGTATCGAAACACCAGAACCAAATGCCCTTCATGCGATTTCCAAAGACCAAAATCTGAGTATGCCAATCTTAAAAGCGATTCAGGTTTTAAATAGTTATGGCATGGAAGTAGTATCAGGAATCATTATTGGGTTAGATACTGATACACCAGAAACAGCAGACCGAATTCTCGAATTTATTCGGGCATCGCAAATTCCCATGTTGACAATTAACCTGCTTCATGCGTTACCGAGAACTCCATTATGGCGGAGATTAGAAGCAGAAGGACGACTTGTCTATGATGAAAGCCGGGAATCAAATGTTGAATTTTTGATGCCTTACGAACAAGTTGTTGAGATGTGGCGGCGCTGCATTACAACCGCTTATGAGCCAGAATTTTTATATCAGCGATTTGCCTACAATATGGAACACACCTATCCAAATCGCATCGAAGTTCCTAACAGTCCATCTCGCACTTCTGGGGCTAATATTCGCAAGGGTTTAACTTATTTAACCAATATTTTGCTGCGGATAGGCTTATTTAGTAACTATCGCCAGACTTTCTGGAAAATGGCCAAGCCAGCACTAAAAGCAGGTAATATTGAAAACTTGGTTCACGTTGGACTTGTCGGACATCATTTAATTAAGTTTGCCCAAGATTGCGCCAAAAATGAAGAATCGGCTTCATTTTATTCCCAAAAAATCGTTACGAAAGTTCGTAGCTAAGGTAACACTTAAAATAAGTTTTGAGAGCCTGAAAATCTGTTAGAGGTATATACAGAACTGTAAAAAAGTAACCTTGAAGATACACTCGCGATACTTCCTTAGAAAGACGCGATCGCACTGCCACCTGCCTAAAATTGTAAGGGTTGAAAGCCCACAGTCCATGCAATTATTTGGTAGCGATAAAACCATCGCCAGCGAGTGTGGAGCAGTTACATAGGAATTTTAGATGGTTATGAACAGTTCAGTGACCCGACCTTTGGCTGTCGTGACAGGTGCCTCTAACGGCATCGGTTATGAACTTGCAAAACAGTTTGCTCAAAACGGCTTCGATCTCCTAGTTACAGCCACCGGATCGAGCATTGACGAAGCGGCTCAAGCTTTTGAGGGGCTGGGTGCTAAAGTTGAGACGGTGCAAGCCGATCTGGCTAGCTATGACGGTGTTGAGACACTCTATAACCAGATTAAGGCGACTGGGCGACCAGTAGATGCGATCGCGATCAACGCAGGTGTTGGTGTCGGGGGTGATTTCGCCCGTGAAACCGACCTAAAGGACGAACTCAATCTGATCGATCTAAATGTCGTATCCTCTGTACATCTTGCTAAACGGGTGGTAAAGGATATGGTTGAGCTTGGCAAGGGTCGAATCCTTTTCACATCGTCGATTGCTGCCCTGATGCCCGGCCCGTTTGAGACAGTTTATGCTGCCTCTAAGGCTTTTGTGCATTCCTTTTCGGAGGGGTTACGTAACGAATTGAAAGACACAGGCGTTACCGTCACCGCCCTTATGCCGGGGCCAACTGATACCAACTTCTTCCACCGCGCGGGTATGGACGACACAAAAGTGGGCACAGATCAAAAGGACGATCCGGCTGAGGTCGCCAAGCAGGGTTTTGAAGCTTTGATGGCAGGTAAGGATCACATCATCGCCGGTTCTCTCAAAACGAAGCTTCTGGCGAATGTTAGTAAGGTTTTACCTGATACAGTCAGTGCTGAACAGCATCGCAAGCTCAGTGAGCCGGGGTCAGGCAACAAGTAATTTGCACCTAGTCAAGACTCATTTTAAGCGTTCTAAAAAATAAATTATCCCAAATTATTTGCACATCTGTAGGGGCGCACAGCTGTGCATTGCTGTCAACTTAAGCTGAAAGCTTTTTCAAATCTCGTTTCCAGCCTCTGGGCTGGAAATGCACTTCAATTGGGCTGCTGCCGCCAGCAAGGGAGGCGGAGCCTCTAGGACGGCATTCCCAGTCGGAGCAGGGGAACGAGACAATATCTAAAAGCTGGTTATAGGCTGACTTTAACGTCAAGTTGACACCAATGCACAGATGTGCATCCATACTCACTTTGACAGTCAAAGTCGTAACGGAGGATTCATGCAAATTCATCATCTCAACTGCGGCTGTATGTGCCCGATTGGTGGGGCCCTCTTCGATGGCTTCAGTCGCGGCCCGAAAGCTCACCTCGTCTGCCACTGTCTGCTGATCGAGACAGAGCAGGGACTTGTTCTGATTGATACCGGCTTTGGACTGCGCGATATCAACTCCCCTTACTCCCGCCTCAGCCCGTTCTTCATTCATTTCAATGGCATCCAGTTTGATAAAAAATACACAGCAGTCGATCAAATTGAAAAGTTGGGATTTTCCGCGCGAGATGTGCGTCATATTGTGCTTACCCACCTTGATTTCGATCATGCCGGTGGTCTGGAAGATTTCCCAGAAGCAACGGTACACGTAATGCAGACTGAGATGGAAACCGCCCAGGATCGGGGCGGCTTCATTGCCAAAAGGCGCTATCGTCCAGAACAGTGGGATGAGGTTAAGCACTGGAAGTATTATTCGGCGGGAGGCGAACCTTGGTTCGGTTTTGAAGCAGTACGTAACCTCGACGGACTACCGCCAGAGATTCTCCTCATTCCCCTTGTTGGTCACACGCGGGGTCATGCTGGTATCGCCGTAAATACACCAGAGGGTTGGCTTTTGCACGCAGGTGATGCCTATTTTTATCGGCACGAGATGGACTCAGCCAAAAAAAGCTGCACGCCAGGTTTACGCGCCTACCAATGGATGATGGAAGTGGATCGTCAGGCTCGATTGCTCAATCAAGATCGGCTACGCGCATTATCAAGCGATCGCAATAAAGATGTACGCTTGTTCTGTAGTCATGATGCTGTCGAGTTCAAAGCATTCGCTGACCAATCTAGTACAACACGGCGGAAATAAACTAATCATTCCAAATCAATGAAAGCTTGGTTATAGCGATTCCCAGTTAAGTGAGGTACAGATAATATTTTGAAACGCAGAGGGACGCAAAGTAAAGCGCAGAGGTACGCAGAGATTTTTCGCTCAGACGGCAGATTCGTTGGGTGCGTGGTAAACGAGTTTCTCGTCCTTGGGGTTATCTAGGACTAATTTTTACCTATGGTGTCGTCACCAGCTTGTTGCTGCTGATTGCCACTAATGGTTCAATATAAGGTTATGCCAAAAAACTTGATAATTCGAGAACGCTGTTTCAATTGGGGACAGCGGACTTATTTGATGGGCATTTTAAATGTAACGCCCGATAGCTTTAGTGATGGAGGTGAGTTTAACACTTCCTCTACCGCTTTAGTACAGGCGCAAGCACTGGTGGCTGCTGGTGCTGACATCATTGATGTGGGCGGTCAATCAACTCGACCAGGGGCAAAGCAAATAACTCTGGTGGAGGAACTTGACCGAGTACTATCAGTATTACAGGTGTTAAGACCAAAGATTTCAGTCCCGATTTCTGTAGATACAACCCGTGCTGCTGTAGCCAAGGCATCTGTAGAAGCTGGGGCGGATATTATTAATGATATTTCTGGCGGCACTTTTGACTCAGAAATGTTGGCAACAGTCGCAAACTTAGGTGTGCCGATGATTTTAATGCACATCCGGGGAACACCACAGACAATGCAACAACAGACTGATTATCAAGATTTGCTTGGTGAAATTTATAGTTTTTTGGCTCGGCAAATTGAGGCAGCAACTACTGCGGGCATTGACCTGGAAAAAATTATTATCGATCCTGGTATTGGTTTTGCTAAAAACTATGAGCAAAATTTAGAAATTTTTCGCGGCTTGCGATCGCTCGCACCACTCAACTGTCCTATCTTGGTAGGAGCATCTCGTAAAAGTTTCATTGGTCGCATTTTAAATCAACCAGATCCCAAAGCACGAGTTTGGGGTACGGCAGCAGCTTGTTGTGCTGCTATTTTTAATGGTGCTGATATCCTCCGAGTTCACGATGTTCAAGAAATGCGCGATGTTTCATTAGTCGCCGATGCCCTATCAAGACAAGCCGTACAGCATAACTCTTAAGTATTACTCTTCTTCGTTTTTTCTGCCATTACCTTCATGATTTACTGACTCGGCTATCAACTCCTGAAACATTTCACTTGAGTTAGCCGGGTCTACAAAGACAATTTTGGCATTACTGCTCTCACCAAGTTTTTGGCTAGCATCGACGTAATCTTGAGCCACAAGATACCGCAAAATATCCCTACTGTCGGGATTGGAACGTAGAGCTTGAGAAATGATTTGCACTGAAGCCATAGTTCCTTCTGCTTTTTTAATCGCAGCTTCTTTTTCCCCTTCTGCTTCGGTAATCAGTGCCCGTTTTTTGATGACGGCGGCTTGTTCTTCTTCCCTAGACTTTCGGACACTTTCAGGTAGAGTAATTCTCTGAATATCTAATCGGAGAATCTCAACTCCCCAATCTGCCGTTACATGATTCAACTGATCTAAGATAGCTGAGTCCATCTCTGCTCTAGAGACGTTGGTCTGCTCTAGGGTATTTTGGGCAATGATTTCTCGGAGCGTAGTTGTGGTTATCTGTGTCAACGATCCTTGCAGATCCTCAATCGCGTAAAAGCTTCTCTCAATATCTCGAATACGCCAGTATACAATAGCATCCACTTCTACGTAAATATTATCTTGGGTGATCACATTCTGAGGTTTAATGTCTGTAAACTGCTCTCGTGTAGTATCTTCCATGACAATCTGATCTACCAAGGGAACAATAAAATTCAGCCCCGGCTTAAGTTTTCGATGATACCGCCCTAAGCGTTCGACTAAGGCTTCATTTCCTTGATTAATCAGTTTTGCAGAACCTAATGCATAACCTATAAGGGCTAAAACTATAGCAATAATTGGCTCCATGTATGCTCCTATTAAACTTTGGGGAGAATTTAATGTCAAAGATATGCTACTAGCTTGTCATATCTTTGAGTTTTATGTTTTGAGTCTGTAATTTTATCAACACCAGCAGCGATGTTGAGTCGCTGCAAGTTTTGTACATATTCTCTAAGTGAGACTGTTTTGCGGAATGCGATCGCTATTAAAGCACCTTGATAAAACCCTGGCAAGGACTAATTGATGTAATCAACATTACTTGTACTGGCATTTTCAGACTGCCAGGAATTTTATTCAGTATATTTACGTAAAAAAATCATATTCAGGTAAAAATTTGGCAAGATATAAAAACCCCACTATAATCGGATAAAAATTAGCTTGGGCTATTAAAAACATCAAAATATTATGGGTAGATTGTTAATCAAACTTATAGGTTTAATTCTACTTTTCACAGGATTATACTTTTTTGGTCAAAACATCATATTTGTTAGTGGTTACTATTCATATTTTTACCGTAGCTTGCCGGCTACAGCTTCAGTTTTAGCAACAATGACAGGTATATTTGCATTAGTCTTTTTTCAAAGAGAAACTGGTAACTTAGGATGGATTTTTCTAGGCATTGGTATAGTACTAGTTTTCTTAAGCGGTGGAGTTATTTTACAGCCAACTAGCTTATGGAATTTCATAGTTGCTTTTACAGCATTAGCCGCTGGATATAAATTACTAAATGAGGGCAGAATCAACTTTTAAAATCTGTAAATATAGTCAGATTGGCTCATCTACCTTAGTAGCTAAGATTACATTATTCGCTAGTTCATAGTACAGCCAGAAAAATTTAGTATTATAATTTTCCCATCTTCTCCATTGCTTCTGAGAGTGCATTAGGGCACTTAGATTAACTTTTAGTTAAGTAACGATTTTACGAGATAGAAGTACACATAACCCGCGTCAACCGGACGAATAGCCTCTTAATTGTGACTTTAGCTCAGAGGGGTTTTACTAAGGTTGAGGGTAATATTAGAATGGAAACTATTGATGATGAGGAAAAGGGAAGAATGACCCAGGTGGTTCTAGGAGAGAACGAAGGAATAGACTCAGCTTTGCGTCGGTTTAAACGCCAGGTTTCCAAAGCTGGGATATTAGCTGATGTAAAATATCATCGGCACTTTGAAACACCAATAGAAAAACGCAAACGTAAGGCAGTGGCAGCTAGACGCACAAGACGTTTTAAATAAACCTATTTGGTGTGATATCGGCGTTGCTTGAGGTTATGACCGAAAACAGGCAATAGCGCTTGCGCCATCATTCATACAAACATTAAGCAAAGTCTGCCGCACCGCTAATTAGGGTGTAAATAAGTTACTTTTCCTATACGTAGAGCGCGTTAGAGACTTTATCTTGGTTAGATGGAGCAAGCTAAAATCGCTGCCCATCAACCAAAATAAGCGCCTTTAAACATCGGTTAGCTTTCTTTAATCAGCTGATAGGATAGTATTCATCCAGCCCTAAGACTCAGAATTATTAATTGTGCGGCTATTACAAACATTCATCGCCTTTTCTACTCCCTGCTTGAGACTTAGTTCAATACACTCAACTACGAACTGAAGTACAAGAGACATCTGCTGATTTTCGGCAGCGGAAAATCGCCCTAGCACATGAGAGATAGCACCAGAATCATCGTTATTAGCTGCATCTTTGGGTTTACCAATACCGATTCGCAAACGGGGAAAGTTTTGGGTACTAAGATGTGCGATCGCACTTTTCATACCGTTATGTCCCCCAGCCGAACCAGATAAGCGCAAACGAGTTTTTCCCAAGGGCAAATCCATATCGTCATAAATCACCAACACTGACTCAGGCGGCAATTTATACCAACTTGTCACCGCTTGTATTGCTTGTCCTGAGCGATTCATATAAGTTAACGGTTTCAACAAGCGAATTTTACCTCCACCTGGGGCCATACCCTCGCCATACTCACCTTGAAACTTGCGGTTTTCTGTTAAGGAAATGCGCCAAGAACGAGAGAGAGTTTCTAAAGCAGCAAAACCGATATTATGGCGTGTTTGGTCGTACTTAGCTTCTGGATTCCCTAACCCGACGATTAGTTGTGGAATTACCAAAGCTGGTTGCGTAACAGCTTCTGTCATTTTGTCTACAGTCAATTGATATTCATCACTCTTCTAGTAGTACGCCTTGGCAACTTGGCGGGGTAAAGGGGCAGGGGTAAAGGGTAAAGGTTTTTTATCCCTTACCATGAGTCCCTTTACCCTTTACCCAACCTCCACCTAACATTTTTGAGTTGCCAGACTACTAGTAATGAAGGGTTTGTAGTAAGCACTAAAGTGCTTAGGGATTGCCAAGAAATAAATTATCCAATCTTGTGGGGTGGGCGTCTCGCCCGCCCTTAGTTATGGGCGGACAAGATGTCCACCCCACAAGAAAAATTGTATGTTTTTTTATTTGGAAGTCCCTTAGAAAATAAGGACTAAAGTCCTTACTACGAACTTGACAAACTACTAGCTAGGTTGGGAAGAACTAGCGGTATCCTGCTCAGATTTAGCAGGGTGGATTTGCTTAGGTTCCAATTCAGCAGTAGTCTGTACAACTTCTTCTAACTGTTCTGCTTCTTTTTGAAACTCGTTTTGAAACTCCTTGGAAGCTTCTTGGAAACTACGAATTGTTTTGCCCACACTTCGACCGATCTCTGGTAGCTTCTTTGGGCCAAAGATTAACAGCGCTACTACCATAATTACAGCCATTTCTGGCAGACCAATACCAAATATATTCATTTTTTGTCTCCTGTAAACTCTAAAACCACTACAGAAATTCACATATATAGTTAGTCTAGTCGGAAATCGCAACTCACAAAAAAACCCGGAAAAACCGGGTGTAACTTAACTTGTTATCCAAACTCGCTCGCTGTGTATGTGTTAGCGTCCTAAACTGCGCCAATCGACAAATACATCCTGAACCAACAGTGTTTTATTGTAAAGTTGCAGAATAATCAGCAGAAACACGAAAAATAGCCCTATAAAAACAGCCATTACAGGGGTAGTACCCCAACCTGGAGCCACTTTTCCATACTCAGAGTTCAGTGGTTTCAGGATATCTCCCAACCTAGTCCTTTGTGCCATAGTTCACCTAAGATTACTTGCCAAAGCTTTTTTTAATCTTCTGTAATATTCTATAAGAATAGCACTCATCATCTATCTCTCAATTATGGAACCCGCAATAGTTCTTAGCATTTCTGTGGCTGCCGTGGTGATTGCCATCACAGGAATTTCGATTTATACCTCCTTTGGTCCTCCTAGCAAGGAATTGAACGATCCGTTTGATGACCACGAGGATTAAAAGAGTCATATCATGTCCGCAGCGTAAATTTTTGATGCGATGTCTACGACGGACTACGCCTACGTAGACAAGCATTGCTGTTGCTTGTCGGAGTTTTCTCGATGAGCGACTGGCGTGTGGAATGAAATGACTATGGCAATCATAACTAAATTACCCAGAGATCGTATTTGAAGTGCGTTACGGCTTAAGCCGTAACGCACACTACTTTGGATGTTTTTTAATTGGAAATCCCTAATGGCTTGCCACTACCTGTCCTTCCAGGCAAACTAGTCGGTCTGCCAAAAGTTTCTCAAGGTCTTCTAGTGCCTTGGTGAAACCTTTAATACCTTCGTCTAGTTTGTCAGTTGCCATGCGGTCAGCAGCGTGCATCTTGTCATAGCTGGCTTTGTCAATGGATATCTTTTCGATTGACAAGTTTGCTACTTTCGCAGGGTCAAGTTTACGTGGTAGTTCTCCAATGGTTGCTTGCAATTCAGCCAAAAGCGACGGCGAAATGGTCAGCAAATCACTACCTGCAAGTTCAGTAATTTCACCAACGTTACGGAAACTAGCTCCCATAACTTCGGTTTTATAGCCAAATTTCTTGTAGTAGTTGTAGATTTTGGTGACAGACAAAACACCTGGATCTTCGGCTGCTGGGTAGCTATCGCGTCCGGTATCTTTTTTGTACCAGTCGAGAATCCGACCGACGAAGGGAGAAATTAAGGTAATGCCAGCTTCTGCACAGGCGATCGCTTGGTGAAGACCAAATAACAAGGTAAGGTTACAGTGAATACCTTCTTTTTCGAGAATTTCCGCAGCGCGAATACCTTCCCAAGTGCTGGCAATTTTAATTAAAACGCGATCGCGGCCAATTCCAGCAGCTTTATACTGGGCAATTAATTCCCGTGCCTTAGTTACAGTAGCTTCGGTATCGTAAGACAAGCGAGCATCCACTTCTGTAGATACACGACCGGGAATGATTTGCAAAATCTTTAATCCAAAGGCAACTGCCAAACGGTCAAAAGCCAGAGAAACTATCTGTGCTTGGGCGGCTCCGGCTCCAGCATCTTTCTGGGCTTGGAGTAAAGTTTGATCGACAATTTCCTGATATTCTGGCATTTGTGCCGCAGCAGTAATCAGCGAAGGATTGGTGGTAGCGTCTTGGGGTTTGAACTTTTCAATTGCCTGGATATCCCCTGTATCTGCGACTACAACAGTCACTTGTCGCAATTGTTCCAGTAAATTCTTAGACATAAAATACTCCGTGATGTTTGTTACAGGATTTACTTATTCCCCAGTTCTTTACACTCTTTACTCTTCCTTCAATTCTGATTCTGGCAATTTTTCTTGATCGTTGCCCAATTTTGCTTACTATCTTGTGCCACAGCCTTATTCTAAGTGCCTTATGCCGAAATTGGCTGTCCAATGGAATGCACTTTGATTAAACTAGTTGTTCCTGATTTACCAATTGGAACACCAGAGGTAATTACTACTTTATCGCCCTTATTCGCTAAACCCATGTCTACAACTGTGTTTACCACATTGGTAAACATCTCTTCAGCATTGTGGACTGGCGGGATCAGCAAAGCCTCCACACCCCAAGAAAGTGCTAATTGGCGGTAAGCGGTGATGTCGGAGGTCAGGGCAATAATCGGAGAAGTCGGCCGATATTTAGAAACCATTCTCGCCGTACTTCCTGATGTAGTGTTACAGAGAATTGCCCGTGAGCCTGTTTCATAGGCGATACGACAGACGGATTCTGCCACAGATTCGGTAACGCTCAGACTGCCTGCTTCATGACACCAAGCATTTTTGCTACCCTCATCTAAAGCCTGTTCTGTCCGCACGGCGATGTTGTGCATCATCTGGACGGCGGCGACGGGATATTGTCCGACAGCTGTTTCACCAGAAAGCATTACCGCGTCTGTTCCATCCAAGATCGAGTTAGCAACATCGGTTGCTTCGGCGCGGGTGGGATCGGGGGCGCTAATCATTGACTCTAGCATTTGGGTGGCTGTAATCACTGGCTTGCCAGCACGATTGCAACGGCGAATAATATCTTTTTGAATTAGGGGTACTTCGTGAATTGGCACTTCCACCCCTAAATCGCCACGGGCAATCATAATTGCGTCGGCAACCTTCAGAATAGAGTCAAAGTTTTCTACTGCCTCCGCTCTTTCGATTTTGGCAATTAAGCGAATCGAAGCGCCAGCAGCTTCAATCATCCGCTTGGCGGGTTCTAAGTCTTGTGGCGATCGCACGAAGGACACCGCCACCCAGTCTACACCCAACTGAATCCCAAAACGCAAATCCAGCAAGTCTTTTTCGGTGATCGAACTTACAGGTAAAGGAGTTTGAGGCAGGTTTACTCCCTTGTGCGTAGAAATTAGCCCGCCAATTTTAACTTGTGCCCGAATGCGATCGGCATCGCGATCGGTAACTATCAACTTGACACGACCATCATTAATCAAAATCGGTTCGCCTGGTCGCACCATTGCAAACAAAGTCGGTAATGGTAAGGGTAGTTCGTCGATACTCTCACCCTTTTCTTGCAAAACAAAAGTAACTTCAGTACCAGCTTCTAAATTTAACCCTTCTGGTGGTAAAGTTCCCAAACGAATTTTCGGGCCACATAGGTCTTGCATAATGGCGATCGGCTTTTGCAGTTCAGTACTAATCTGCCTGAGATAGTGAGCCGTTTGGGCGTGAAATTCATAAGCTCCGTGGGAAAAATTCAGCCGTGCCACATTCATTCCAGCTTTTACCAAGGATTGCAGCTTTTCAGGTGCAGATGTAGCTGGGCCAACAGTACAAATGATTTTGGTTCGACGCATAGGGATTGGGGGTTGAGGAGTAACCTGCAAATTTGGATGCTTTGAGCGTAGGCGTAGCCCGCACTTCGACAAGCTCAGTGACCATCGTAGACATCGCACAAAACATCCAAATTCACACGTGCTTCATATCACTGGTTTGCTAAATAAAAATACTAGATTCCGTTTTATTTTCGGAGTATTTACCATTTGACCCAAATCCCAAAAGTCCCTAGTCAAGAGTCAGCAGTCAAAAGCTAATGACCAATGACCAATGACTAATGACTAATGACTAATGACTAATCAAACCACAGCCACTGTCGGTGCGAGTTGTTCCTTCTGTGACATAGACAACATCAAGTCAATCACGCGATTTGAGTAACCCCACTCGTTGTCATACCAGGCAATTACCTTGAAGAAGTTGGAATTCAACTCAATCCCAGCACCTGCGTCGAAGATACTGGAATGGGTATCGCCTTGAAAATCTGTGGAAACTACTTCTTCATCTGTGTAACCCAAGATACCCTTTAATGACCCTGCGGCAGCCTCCTTCATAGCAGCACGGATTTCTTGATAACTGGTGTCTTTGGCTGTTTTGAAAGTTAAATCAACTACGGAGACATCGGGAGTCGGAACTCGTAATGCCATCCCAGTTAACCTGCCCTTCAATTCTGGTAAAACCAATGCTACGGCTTTCGCTGCGCCTGTGGAGGAGGGAATAATATTTTGGGATGCACCTCGACCACCCCGCCAGTCTTTCTTGCTAGGGCCGTCTACAGTTGGCTGAGTCGCAGTCATGGCATGGACTGTGGTCATCAACCCTTCAGTCAACCCAAAGTTGTCATTAATGACCTTAGCGATGGGAGCTAAACAGTTTGTAGTACAGCTAGCATTGGAGACAATGATATCCTTACCAGGGTCAAATAGGTGATGATTGACACCCATTAACAGGGTAGTAACTCTATCTGGATCTTTGGTGGGAGCGGAAATTACCACTCGCTTTGCACCTGCCTTCAGGTGGTTTGCAGCTCCTTCATAGTCAGTGAAGAGTCCGGTAGCTTCCACGACATAATCTGCACCTAATTTCCCCCAAGGTAACTCTGCTGGATTCCTAACTGACACACAAGGAATGAAATGTTCGTCAATCAGGATGCCGTCTTCCTTGGCTTCAACCTTGTGCTTTAATTGACCGTGGGTTGAGTCGTACTTTAATAGGTAAGCGAGATTATCTGGTGGTACTAGGTCGTTAATACCCACAAACTCAATGTTGGGATTATCGATGCCAGCGCGAAGTACAAGTCGCCCGATTCGACCGAAGCCGTTGATACCAACTTTCAATTTAGTCAAGATTAAACCTCCCGTTGTGGAAGTTGAACAAAAGGAGAAAGTTAAAAGTCAAAATAGATTGCCTTTTACTCTTTACTCTTTGATCCTGACAGTCTCAGTCGGCTAAGGCATATTTACTTGGCATATTTTAAGGATTGGGCATGGGGCATTGGGTATTGGGCATTGGGCATTGGGCATTGGGCATTGGGTATTGGAAAGAGGACTTGGAGACAAGGAGAATTGGGGACAAGGGGAAAGACTTGTTGTAAGTTCTAAACTTTTGTCACCTTGTCCCCTTGTCCCCTTGCTTCCCCTGCTCCGTGCCTTCCCCTGCTCCGTGCCCCTCTGCTCCCCTGCTCCCCTGCTCCCCGCTCCTCAATTCAAGTGGGTTGGACAAATCGCTTAATTTCACCACAGGCAATATAAGATTTGCCATCTGGTGCGGTTTTGACTTCATCAACGACGTAAAGCATTCCTTCCTCGCGCACCGATCGCGGAAAACGCATATTCCAATCCGGTTCATATCCGTCGGAAACCACTCTAGCACGTAGTTTGCTGCCATCTTTGACACACTGAACTAAAATGCTATCCCCGACGCTGTCAGTTATGGGCAGATCGGCAGCACTGGCAGGGCCTTTGGAAGCTTTACCTGTGTTAGCTCGATTGGATTGTCTAGGGGCAACGAAGATATCTGTTTCACCGGGTTGAGCAAAACGGGTGATTTTACCACGTACCCGATAGAAAGTAGCATCGCTTGAGAGTTCCAATCCTTCAACGACATAGCGCGCCCCTTCGGCACGAATGGCACGAGGAAACTGGATGTTCTTGGTTGAATCGTAGCCTTCAGACATGACCTTGACCCGCAGTTTACCCCCTTCACGAACGCAGTGCAATTCAACACCTGAACCGACTTCATTCACAATGGGCATGGCGTACACTTCATCGCCAGTAGTGACACCGCGACCCACCAAATCGCTGCGATTGCGCGTCATCGTCTGGTAAGTCTGATCCCGCATCTCTTTCCGTCCGGCATTGCCTAAAGCTTTTTGAGCAATCCGACTGGCGAAATATTCAAGCTGATCGATTTCTTCAGCAATTTCAAAATTCTCATTCAACCCTTTATCTCGCAAATCTTTCACAAGCGATCGCAGGGTTTGTTCAGCTTCCTGATGCTTGCTATGTTCAGCGAGATTAAGGGCAGTCTCTTTGGCCTTAGCAATGGTAAGGCGACTCAGTTCCAGAATTATATGGCTTGTAGCAGCAAAAGCTGCTTCCTCAACAGTGCCAACTTTGGCGACGACATCGACCGTACCTGAAACGCTTTGAATGCGGTCATCTTGCACAACATCGGCGCTGTAATGCAGTTTCATCACAGGTAAATCACCAACTTGAGCGCTTGATATCCCCAGACTCAAACCGAGAAGTTTGTCCTCATCCTCGTAAAGCTCTCCTAAGGTGATGACAGCTTGACTGGCGTCATTCTGGCTAACTTTAGCCAGACTTAAGGTATCAACCAGGCTGACACCATCTGCCAATTCAAGTGTCACCTTGAGGTTCTGTCCCACTACTGCTCTTAAACTATCTAGCTCAATACTAAACACTTCAGTTGCTTCATCGATGCTTTGAATGAAGTAGAAGTTGCCTGTGGCTGCCCTTGCCATTCCAATCAGCAAGTCTTCGTTGAAACCTTGAGCAAAACCTAACGTAGTTGTGATAATACCTTCTTCAGCTTTTTGCCCTGCTGTCGCCGTCAGGATTTTGGGGTCTTGAATGCCCATATTGGCGTGACCATCGGTAAGCAGGAGAACACGGTTGATTTTTTGGGGATCGAGTCGCGTCTTCACGTGTTCGCAGCCTTTGAGCCATCCCCCCGATAAGTTGGTAATACCGCCTGCTCTCACTTTGCGGATGGAATTTTTCAGTGCGGCTTTGTTAGTCACAGACTGGGGTGGCACAACGCTATCCACTTCATCGTCGTAAACAACTACTGAGAGAATGTCATCTGGCTCAAGTCGCTCTACCACAGACTCAGCAGCTTTGAGTGCGTGATGCAAGGGAGCGCCTGCCATAGAGCCGGAACGGTCAATTACAAGCGAAAGGTTAAGGTTACGTCGAGGAGATTTAGCTATGTCGGCACGAAAACGTAGCAAAATATTTGTCTTTAATGAAGATCCGGCGGCGAGGATAGACTGGTCAAATTCGTAACTTGTCTTAATCATTTTTTATATTCCTCAAAATTGTATTTTTCAGCTATAAGCCTTGTGATACATAGATAGTAAGCGCTTTATTTAGTTTACCCAGAAATAATTTTATTCAGTATAAAGCTGGAATTTTTTGTAAAATTTTATAGTTTTAGAATCTTAGACAAAGCCCGTTGTAGACATTCTCGGCTCTCCGGTATTGAAAGGCGATCGCACTGGTCACTATTGCGGGAAACTGTAAGCAGATATATTAAGAGAGGAGAACCTAATGAGTTGGACGAAAGTTCTTGCAGTCGAAGCACTTTCCCCTGGTGCGCGAGAAGTGGTGAAAGTTGGCAACCGGAAAATTCTGCTTTTGAATCACGAAAATCAGCTTTATGCTGTAGATAACAACTGTCCCCACTTAAAATTACCGTTGAAAAGTGGGAAAATTACTGAAAGTGGAGCAATAGTTTGTACCTTTCATCGCAGTGCTTTTGACTTGCGGACTGGTGAGGTACAAGGATGGTGTGCCTGGCCACCTGGTGTAGGTAAAGTGCTCTCGTTGGTTTCACAACAAAAAGCATTGCCAGTATTTCCAGTTCGTGTTGAAGAAGGCAGTATCTGGGTTGATGTGCAAGAGGAATAGCACCCTCTCCCTGAATTTACTGAAACAGTGCTAAATAAAAAAAGAAAAACCCCAGCTAAACTCATTTGCTGGGGTTTCTATCAAAATTTACCTATTCCAGAGAGATAGGAATCATTGAATGAGAAAATAGAACATCTTCTCAAGCAGTTGGAACACTTTGCTGTGATGTTATGTTGGGTTAGTTGTTGCCATTGCCAGCTTCTATAGAAGCTGTAGCACTTTGAGATTGTCCTAAATTCACTTTAAAGACTTTGCTTTGTTCTTGCTCTAGTTTGGGTAAATTCAAAATTAAAATCCCATCTTTCAAGTCTGCCTTAACTTTTTGATTCTGAACTTTGGTTGGCAGAGGAATTACTCTAGCGAACTTGCCATACCGGAATTCCGAATGAACTTTAGCGTTAGATTGGGAATGTTTTTCGTAACGATGCTCACCAGCTATCGAAACTGCATCTTGAGTAACTTGAATATCCAAGTCTTTAGCTTCCAGACCTGGAATCTCAACTCTTAATAGCAACTCTGAACCATTATCATGTAATTCAACCGCAGGAACCCACGCTGTTCTCGGTGATGCAGAAATCTCGGAGTTATCGCGCTCGGCTGCTGTAAGCTCAGAGAATAGTTGATCCATTTGACGACGCAGAATTTCCATTTCACGGAATGGTTCCCAACGAATGAGTGCCATATTTTAATCTCTCCTTAACTTTCTAATTCAATCTTGGGTAATCAAACAAAGTTTTAGAGGTGTTTTTTAGAGAGGAGTTTTATTTGCTTTGTTTCTTCTCTCTAGTAAGTAATTTAATAAAAGAAGAATCTCAAAATAGTTGGGTAAACCGTACAGCCATAGGTTGGATTTACCGTATCAAACAAAAAAAGGATGAAAAGCTTGAGAATATTGAATGTCAAAGAAGTAGGCGATCGTAAATTAAACTATATTATGTAATGTAAATTTAATTAAATTCGCTTGTAGCCAGAAGCTCTAGCCCGATCTCAGGGTTAGATTGACAGAGACGCTGGACGTAGCTTGCCGTATGAAGACTTGCTAACGCTTTTGGCGTTTCCCTAAGGCGAAGGGCTACGGTGTGGATACAAGTAGAAAAAAGCTCGATTTCCCATTGTTCTCAGATTTATCTCGTTCTCATACAGAGCATGGCAATGGCTGATTAGCGGCTGCTGTCTCCAGTTAGACATTGAGTCAGAGACTCAATGAATGCATTCCCAGTTGGAGACTGGGAACGAGTCAAGCCCGATCAATCCAGATTTTTAGGACTTGTATGTACACCGTAGCTATTGGCTATTTGGGATTATTCGGATTTAATTAAGTAATGAAGCGGACATGATATAAACAGTTATCCTGGTTTATCTGCAACTTTTATATACACCTAGCGCTGAAGTATGCTTGTAAGCGACGATGATTTTATTTACAATTTGGTGACAGAGTTTTGCTTTCTGATTTCATGCTCAGTTTTATTCCAGAAATTCTTTCTGATTGAAAATTAACTTAGTAACTGATATGGATGCTCAAAAAATAAAAATTTTATTAGTTGATGACAACTTAGAGAATTTACATTTTTTATCAGACATCCTTCAACACCAAGGTTATCAGGTAGAAAGTGTGATTTCTGGGCAATTGGCAATCAAGACAGCACTCGTTTCTCCCCCGGATTTGCTTTTGCTAAATGTTCTCATTATCGACAAGGATGATTATCAAGTATGTCAAGATTTGAAAGTTAACGATAAAACTCAAGATATTCCGATAATTATTTTCGGAATTTTCGATGATTTTTTGGAAAAGATAAGCGTCTTCAATTTAGGCGATGTTGACTATATTACTCAACCATTCAAAACTAAAGAAGTTTTATTACGCGTCCAAAATCAACTCAATGTCCAAAGATTGAAAAAACAGTTAAAAGAAAAAAATGCCCAACTGCAACAGGAAATTCAAGAGCGTCAACGGCTTACAGTTGAGTTAAATATTTGCAACAGACAAATAGAAGATATTTTTAAAGAAATTCCCGTTAGCATTAGCAAAGCCTTTTGTAGAGAAGTTTATCAAAGCGAACGCCTGGTAGTCGAAGCCGCCCTGAAGAAGAGTGAAAGTCAGTATCGGCTTTTAGTGGAGACATCCCAGGACGCGATCTGGTCGGTGGACATTGATGGACTAATTACCTTTGTCAATCCAGCAGTCAAGCAGATTTATGGCTACGAACCGCAAGAAATGATCGGGCGTGCCTTAATTGATTTCATCTCACCGACACAAATTGCTCAAGATAAAGTAGCTTTTGAGCGTGTTCTTCAGGGAAAGTCTATCTTTCAGCATGAAACTACCTGTGTCGCTAAAGATGGTACTTTACTTTATCTAATGTTGAATGCGATCGCATTACGCAACGAAGACGGTCAAGTTATAGGCATGACGGGCACTGCTAGTAATATTACGCAGCGTCGAGGTGTGGAAAAATTACTCCAAGAAAGCGCGATTAAGCTCCGCAATCATAATCTCGTGCTCACACAATTGGCACAAAATCAAATACTTTATCAGGGTGATTTGAAAGCAGCCTTGGGTAAAATCACAGAAACAGCTGTCAAAAATATTGGCGTAGAAAGAGCTAGTGTCTGGCTGTATGACGCAACAGATATAAAAATCCAGTGTTTCGATCTATTTGAGGGCAGTCGCAATCAACATAGCGAAGGACTTTTCTTATCAGTGGCAGACTATCCAATTTATTTTGCAGCTTTGCAGCAAAACCAATCAATCGCCGCAGATGATGCTCATACCGATCCCAGAATTAAAGAATTTTCTGCCTCTTACTCAAAATTAAACATCACCTCTATCCTCGATACACCTATTAGGCTGGAGGGAAAGACCGTAGGAGTTTTATGTCTGGAAGCAGTGGAAGTTACGCATTATTGGACGCTAGAAGACCAAAATTTCGCTCGCTCTCTGAGCAATTTAGTATCCTTGGTATTGGAGGCAAAAGAACGCCAACGCGCAGAAGCAGCACGACGGGCTTCTGAAGAAAAGTTAGCATCAGCTTTCCGGTCATCTCCCGATCCAATTGCCTTAATTACTGTTCAGGGCAAACGCTACATCGAAGTAAACGACAGCTTTTGTCGGTTTTTTGGTTATTCTCGCTCTCAAGCGATTGATCGCACCGATAAAGAATTGCATATTTGGGTGAATCCAGAAGAATATAATTTTCTTACCCACATTCTGCAACAAGCAAAAGCCATCCGCAACTATGAAATTGATGTCTGCACTTCAACAGGAGAAATTAAAACAACACTGTTGAGTGCAGAAATGATCGAGATTGATGGGCAATGGTACGTACTAGGAACCACCAAAGATATTACTGAACGCAAGCAGGCAGAAAATGAAAGCCGTTTGTTGCTGTTGACAACCCAAGCTATCACTCGCGCTAGCGATGTCAACAGCGCCTTAGCAGTGGTCTTGCGCTTAATTTGTCACACCATTGGCTGGGATTTTGGTGAAGCCTGGATACCTAACGAAGATGGGACTGTTTTAAAACACAGTTTAAGCTGGTACGGGGAACAAAGCAGCTTAAAAGAATTCTGCCAGCAAAGCCAAACTTTGAAATTTGCTCTGGGAGTGGGATTACCAGGAAGAGTTTGGCAAAGTCAAGAACCAGAATGGATAGAAGATGTTTCTAAAGTTACACAACCAGTTTTCTTGCGATCGCCACAAGCCGCAAAGGTAGGATTAAAAGCTGGTTTTGGTGTTCCCATCCTGGCTGGGAACCAAGTATTAGCTGTTTTAGTGTTTTTTAAACGTAGCTCAGTATTGGTAGATCGGCGTTTGCTCTTGCTAGTCAGTGCTGTTGCGGCTCAATTGGGTGGGTTGATTGAGCGCAAAACTTTAGAACAAGAATTAGCGCTCAGAGAAGCTCGTCTCAATGCCTTTTTTAGCAGCGCTCCCGTTGGCATGAATATTGTAGATAAACAGCTGCGATTTGTGCAAATTAACCAACTGTTAGCGGAGATTAATGGACTACCCCAGCAAGCTCATATTGGCAAGACCATCCATGAAGTTTTACCCAACATCGCTCCTTTAGTAGAACCAATTTATCAACAAGTTCTGATAACTGGTCAACCGATTATTAATCAAGAATTAAGCAGCACATCAATCAAACAACCAGATATTATCCGCCACTTCTTAGCTTCTTATTTTCCGATTGTTGGTGAAAGCGATCGCCCCTCTGGTGTTGGCACAGTTTTAGTAGAAATTAGCGAACTACATGCAGCCCTACGCGAACGCAAACACGTCGAACAAGAACTGCGTTTAGTCAACGAACGCCTACAATATCTGCTCACCTCTAGCCCTGTAGTCATTTATAGCAGCAAAACCTCAGATGATTTTAGCATTACTTTTATCAGTGAAAACGTTAAAGAAATGGTAGGCTATGAAGCGCAAAAATTTATCGGTAACTCCAGTTTTTGGCTCGATCGCGTCCATCCACAAGATATTGAACCGATCTCGGAAAAATTTTCCCACCTTATTAAGCAGGAGTACATTTCTTATGAATACCGGTGGTTACACGCTGACAGAACTTATCACTGGTTCTACGAAGAGATGAGGTTAATTCGTGACGAAGCGAATTCCCCGATCGAATGGGTTGGTTATTGGGCAGACATTAACGATCGCAAATTGGCACAACTAGCTTTGCAATCAGGTCAGCAACGATATCAACTTCTGGCAGAAGCTTCACCAGCTTGTATCTTTCATACTGATGTGGATGGCAATGTTTTATATTTTAATCAACGCTGGAGTGAAATTACTGGATATAGTTTAGAAAGTTCTCTGGGAACACATTGGGCAAATGCCGTACATCCAGACGACCGCGAGCAGCTATTGTTGGCATGGAATCAAGCAACAGGTGCTAAGTCAACCTATAAATACGAACATCGTTTTTTGCATGATGATAGTACAGTTGTCTGGGTAATTTGTCATGCTTTGCCAGAATTTAGAGATGATGGAGAAATTAAGGGCTACATCGGTACAATTACAGATATTACCGAGAGAAAATTGGCAGAAGAAGCTTTGCGTGAGAGTGCAGAGCGAGAAAGAGCGATCGCGCAAGTGATTCAAAGAATGCGCCAAACACTGGATTTAGAGACGATATTTGCAGCGACAACCGAAGAATTACGCCAAGTACTCAACTGCGATCGGGTTGTTGTCTATCGTTTCAATCCTAACTGGAATGGCGAATTTGTTTCTGAATCGGTGGGTAACGGTTGGATTTCTCTCATAGAAGAACATAACAATGACCCTCATCTCACAGAAGGTGTTTTACAAGATGGGCGTTGTCTTGCGAAAATTTTGGATAGCGCCGATAATCAGGTGGAATATCCCGATCTGCAAGTAACCCCAGGTGCAAGTTTCATCTGTGTCCCAGACATTTACAACGCTGATTTTCATTCTGCTTATATCAACCTTTTAGAGCGCTTTCAGGCTAAAGCCTATATTATTGTTCCGATTTTACACGGTAGTCAGCTTTGGGGATTGCTGGCGAGTTATCAAAATTCCGATTCCCGCCAATGGAAACCAGGAGAAATCAATATCGTAGTTCAAATTGGCAATCAGTTGGGTGTTGCTTTACAGCAGGCACAATTGCTAGCGCAAACTCAAAGGCAGTCACAAGCATTGCAAGAAGCTGTGATCGTTGCTGATGCTGCTAATCGTGCCAAAAGCGAATTCCTGGCCAACATGAGTCACGAACTGCGTACTCCACTTAACGCCATCCTCGGTTTTACCCAAGTCATGAGCCACGATCGTGATTTATCAACTGAACATCAGCAAAATTTAGCAATCATCAATCGTGCTGGCGAACATCTCCTGAATTTAATCAACGACATTTTGGAAATGTCTAAAATCGAAGCTGGCAGAATAACCTTAAATCTCAACAGTTTTGACTTAATTCGCCTTTTAGAAAACCTCGAAGAAATGTTACGCTTCCGCGCCACCTCCAAAGGATTGGAATTAGTCTTTGAATATACATCTCACCTTCCCCAATACATCCAAGTTGACGAAAGTAAACTGCGTCAAGTCTTACTTAACCTCCTGGGAAATGCAATCAAATTTACCGATACTGGCAGGGTGACACTGCGGGTGGGGATGGGGAGTGGGGACTGGGGAGTAGCAGAGGCAGGGGAGCAGGGGAGCAGGGGAGTAGGTGAGCAGGGGAGCAGAGGAGAAGGAGAAGTAGTAGTAAGTCTTTCCCCTCAGCGCCTCAGCCCCTTTGCACCTCTGCCCAATGCCCAATGCCCAATGCCCAATACTTCGACTTCGCTCAGTACAAGTGCCCAATGCCCAATGCCCAATGCCCAATTCCTAACCTTTGAGATTCAAGATACTGGCCGCGGTATTGCCCCACAAGAAATTGATTTGCTCTTTGAAGCTTTTGGGCAAACTGAAACCGGAAGAAAATCGCAACAGGGAACAGGACTAGGTTTAGCAATTAGCCGCAAATATGTGCAACTAATGGGAGGAGATATTAGCGTCACCAGCACTATTGGCGAGGGAAGTAAATTTACTTTTGATATTCAAATTGGTCTAGCCATAGCCAGCGAAATCCAGATTGAACAAACTAGACCCCAAGTTATTAGTTTAGCGCCTGCTCAAAGTGAATACCGTATTTTAGTGGTTGATGATTCCACAGACAGCCGTTTAGTGCTAATGAAAATTCTCACATCTATCGGTTTTGCAGTCCAAGAAGCAATAAATGGCATTGAAGCGATCGCACTTTGGCAGACATGGCAACCACATCTGATCTTAATGGATATGCGGATGCCAATTATGGACGGCTACGAAGCTACAAAAGTTATTAAAACTAGAGAAGAAACCTCAATCCAAAATACCAAATCCCAAATTCCAAATTGGAAGACAATTATTATTGCTTTAACTGCTAATGCTTTCGAGGAACAACGAGAAGCAATAATCAAAGCGGGTTGCGATGATTATATTAACAAGCCTTTCCGCGAGGAAGAATTACTAGAAAAGTTGAGCGAATATTTGGGAGTTCAATATATTTACCAAGAAGAAAGCTATCAGCTAACAAACCTAAAGCAACAAAGGCCAAAATCAATATTGACGCTTACAGATTTAGTGAATCTATTATCTGAAATGTCCCCTGAATGGGTGAAACAGTTATATACTGCCGCAGCTCAATGTAGTGATGACCTGATTTTAGAATTAATTGAGCAAATCCCTTCAGAAAATGCTGTACTGCAAAATTTTATCAAGAATTTAGCCCATGATTTTCAGTTTGAGAAAATTATGGAATTGACGAGTATTGCAGGAATATTATCTAGTTAATACAAATTGATTTACTAGTAAGTAAGTTTGTAATCAGGACTTTAGTCATTCATTTTCTAAGAAACCATTTATAAAGTAAATCTTTAGCAAACGCTCAATCAGTGGATTGACTTAGCCGGCTGTCTCGCCCATCCCTGCTTCCTAAATAAGCTAAAACACATCTAATTTGCAGATGAAAATTTTCTCAATATCTTGTGGGGTGGACCGAAAAGCCCGCCCTGATTATGCAACTTGAATGCTGATTAGCTTATTAGACCTGAATCCTTAGCTCGACTTTATCCATTTTTGGCTACGGGTCATCACAAATGTAGGCGATCG
>NZ_JAVRCB010000043.1:0-81531 GCF_034530955.1 Nostoc sp. DedQUE05
CAGAGTGGTAATTTCTTTGCCTGTGTCGAGATTCCACAATTTGATGGTGTTGTCAAAACTTGCAGAAGCTAAAGTTTTGCCATCCGGACTGAAGACAACACTGTTGACTGAATCCTTATGCCCACTCAGAGTAGTAATTTCTTTGCGCGTGTCGAGATTCCACAATGTGATGGTGTTGTAAGCACTGGCGGAAGCTAAAGTTTTGCTATCCGGGCTGAAGATGACACTGTTGACCCAATTGCTATGTCCACTCAGAATGGTAATTTCTTTGCCAGTGTCGAGATTCCACAATTTGATTGTCTTGTCACGACTTGCAGAAGCTAAAGTTTTGCCATTCGGGCTGAAGACGACGCTCTTGACCGAATCGTTATGCCCACTTAGAGTGGTAATTTCTTTGCGCGTGTCGAGACTCCACAATTTGATTGTCTTGTCACGACTTGCGGAAGCTAAAGTTTTGCCATTCGGGCTGAAGACGACGCTCTTGACCGAATCGTTATGCCCACTTAGAGTGGTAATTTCTTTGCGCGTGTCGAGATTCCACAATTTGATGGTGTTGTCAAAACTTGCAGAAGCTAAACTTTTGCCATCCGGGCTGAAGACGACGCTGTAGACCGAATCGCTATGCCCACTCAGAGTGGTAATTTCTTTGCCTGTGTCGAGACTCCACAATTTGATCGTCTTGTCACCACTGGCAGAAGCTAAAGTTTTACCATCCGGGCTAAAGACGACGCTGTAGACCGAATCGCTATGCCCACTCAGAGTGGTAATTTCTTTGCGTGTGTTGAGACTCCACAATTTGATCGTCTTGTCAAAACTTGCGGAAGCTAAAGTTTTACCATTCGGGCTGAAGACTACGCTGTAAACCGAATTGCTATGTCCACTCAGAGTGGTAATTTCTCTACCAGTATCCAGATTCCACAATTTAATGGTGTTGTCAAAACTTGCGGAAGCTAAAGTTTTGCCATCCGGGCTGAAGACTACGCTGTGAACCGAATTGCTATGTCCACTCAGAGTGGTAATTTCTCTACCAGTATCCAGATTCCACAATTTAATGGTGTTGTCAAAACTTGCGGAAGCTAAAGTTTTACCATCCGGGCTAAAGACAACGCTGTTGACCCAATTGCTATGCCCACTCAGGGTGATAATTTTTTTGCCAGTGTCGAGATTCCACAATTTGATGGTGTTGTCAGTACTGGCGGAAGCTAAAGTTTTGCCATCTGGACTAAAGACGACGCTGTTGACCGAATCACTATGCCCTTCAAGACGATTTTGTTCACGAATATTAGATAAAATTCTCTGTAAACTAAATAAAGGGCTGTAGACTGGATAGCCTGCTAAAGATTGTTTATCCTTAATCAAAGTTTTCAATGTTCCTGCCGTCTGCATTGCTAATAGCAGACCATCTATTTCGCTTGAATCAAATAGTTGCAACGCATTTGCTCCCTCTTGTTCCAATCGCGTAGCTATTAAAGCAATTTTTCGAGCTGCTTCTGCCTTTTTTAGTTCCTCCACAGAAGTTTTACGGGCATTGACTGCCTCTCGCCGTTGTTGAATTGCTTGGTTTGCCCGTACTTCAGCTTGACTAGCATTTGCGCTAGCTGCCGCCACTTTGTTTTGGGCTAGTTTCAGGTTTTGCTGTGCCTGATTCACTTTGTTATTTGCAACATTCAGATTTGAAGTTGCGTTAGTAAGATTCCGTTTTGCCTGTGCCGCCTGTTCTGATATCTTTTGATTGACACGTGATATTTTGGCATTGTCTGTCGATATCCGCTGATTATCTTTCTTGGTTGCTTTAGTTTCTCTGTTCGCCTGATTTAATTCGGTTTGGGCATTATCTCTTTCTGCCTTTGCTATTCCTGCTTCTCCCAATTGATATTGAGCAAATATTAATGACCCAAATGCCCCCAGCACAGTCAGTCCTAACACCACAGAACCAATGCGAATCCGTTGATTAGCTTTGTGGTTCGCCTCTGCTAATACTTGCTTTGCTTGTTCCTCTGCCTCCAGCCTTTTCTGCACATCGCGCTTTTCCAACTCTTGGCTAGCAGCTAAAAACTGATAGTCCAAATCACTCAAACTTTTACCGACTGCCCATTCTTGAGCATCTTGCAAAGTCTGTCCCCGCAACAAGCGCGACTCATCTTGACGTTCCGACTCAACCCAGGCATTAAATGTATCGGAGTAGGGACGCAAGTTTGCTAAAATCTTTTCGCACCACTCTTGCTTAAACACCTCTGCATAAATCCGGTTATAAATTCGCAGTTTCCCCTCCCGCTTCACTACCAATCCCGTCAAACGCAGTTCCGTTTGTTCAGCACTATCATCAGTTGGTATCTCTCCCTGCTGCAAAATCTGCTGATACAACCCCAACAATCGCCCAGTCCTCTGTTCCCCACTCTGCAAAATTCTGTCTCGAATCGTCTTCAAATGCTCCGGCTCATCCTGCGTCTCCCAATTCTCAATAATTCCCTCACGTATCAACTCTTCCACCCAGTCTTTATCCTCTAGTCCCCAATTCTTCGTCTCCAGTCCCCCCTGTACCAGCAACTTACAAACTTTTTGCGTCAAAAACGGCTGTCCTCCTGTCCAATCCAGCACCACCTGCATCAACTCTTGAGAATCGCCCACTTCTGCCAATCCCTGCGCCAAGGGTTGCGCCTCTTCGAGTTGAAAGCCAGTTAAATCAATTGCCTGTCCAATATTAAAAGGTGTCCGGCGTTTGTCTTGAATCAAATCTGAAGGCGTAGATACGCCAATCAAAGCAAAGGTGAGGCGATTATATTCAGGATGGTCTGCTCGTCGGTTGTAGCAATCGCGGATAACTGCAAAAAAGTCATCCAAGTTAAATGAAAGACTTAGAATGCTGTCAATTTCATCAATAAAAATAACAATCTTTTCAGTAATTGTTTTTAGTAATATTGTTTCAATAAACTTGCTCAAGCGCTGTACTGGTGAAAGCAACCCGTTATCAGTCCACCAAGTATCTAAATCAAAAGTTGGATAAATATTCAAACTTCCCACCAGAGTATCAATCACCCCGGCATACCACTGTTCTGGGGTAATATCTGCCGTCCCAATAGCTGTAATATCAACAACAGCACAAGCAAATCCCTCTGTTTGCAACTGCTGCATTACCTGCACCCGCAAGCTAGATTTCCCCATCTGCCGGGAATTGAGTACATAACAAAAATCCCCAGCCTTCAAGCCTTCATAGAGGTCACGGTCAGCTTGCCGTCTAACATAAGTTAGGGCATTTTTAGGCAGACTACCACCGACTTGATACTGGTATTGAGTCATAAACAATTAAAAATTCAGCGCGAGTTAAACAAACCTCTCCCTGCCTTGAACTAAAGTTCAAGTCTGTCCCTCTCCGAATCGGAGAGGGACGGTTTTGCGTAGTAAAACCAGGGAGAGGTCATAATTACAAATTACTAATTAAACGAGCTAGATGTTTTAACACTTTTACGACAGTATATAAGTCATCCCCACGATTAAGCGACAGTGTATAAGATAAGGCATATCTCGGTATACTCTGTTTAGTCAACTTAATAAATTGAAATTCACTACCATTGGTGATAAACCCAAAAACAGGTTTAGCCGAAGTTGCATCTGCCAACATATAAGCCAATGCTTGTGGAATTGCTGGCACTAAGGAGTAATCTGCTCGTTTCGCCTCAATAACAAGAACCCAAAATGGAGGATGAAACACCAAGATATCAATACGTCCTCTAATAATTGTGCCTTCGTCTTCAGAAGAAATTTTTACCTCTTCTTCCGACGCAATGTAAAAAGGCGGTTGATAAAAACCTGCTAGACGCAATAGTGGAGATAGCACCACCATTTTGACTACAGGTTCTAAAATTTGGTAGCGGGATAAATGCAAATATTCTGCCTTAACTTCGTTGAGAGATTGCTTTTCTAAGTCACTCAAATCAGGTAAATCTTGCTGCCACTCTGAAAAAAACTGTTCGTCGTCTGCAAGGTGTAAACCAAATTCATCGATGAGTTGGGCTAAGGTGATATCTTTATCTTTTCCTTGAATAAGTTGAACCATTGTTGAACCTTTTTGTTATAGCGATTCAAAAAATGTTTGCGATAGATTACCCCACCCTAACCCTCCCCTTGGAAAGGGGAGGGAACTAGATTCTCTTGTTTCCCCCCTTTCCAAGGGGGGATTAAGGGGGGTAATTCGACTTGTGTGTACACCGTTGGGGAGATTAACGGGGGATACCTGGATAAGCGGAGGGTTTTGTCTATGTGTCGCATTCTTTTTTCAAATTGGTATTAAATGGTAATTGCAAATAAAAGTCTTATTGCACTCCTAATGTACTTTTTTAATTTTTCAACCCCAAGCGATCGCAAAAATATTGACTATACAATTTACACAGTGGCACTACTTGATTACCTTGAAACTTAACTAACCCCATACTGCGGAGTTTAAACGCTTCAGTTGTGCCTACATCTACGGGGCGATTTGCCATCATCACTTGTTTCACCGCCGCTAGCAATTCTGCATCCTCTTGCAAATTCAGCCAATGGCGGCGTAAATGGTCACTGTAAGGGCCTTCCTCGGTTGCCGCGATTTTTTGCAGATTTTCCAGCGTCATCCTACCACGGGCAATTTCATAAAGCGCTACCCGCACTAAATAAGGATGACCACCCACGAGTGTCATTAATTCTTCAATTTGTGAGTCAGGCCAATTGAGTCCGTGACGCTGTACCAAGTTTTGTACTTGTATTTGATTTAAGTCTGGCAACTCAATGGGTAAGCCGACATTAAAAGGCGACTGGTTAATATTGAGCGGAATATAAACTTCCTTAGAATGCACAATCACTAACCGAAGATTTTTCCAAACTGTTTCATTCTTTGAGCGCTCATGCCAAGCTCGTAGCAATCCAAAAAAATCAGCCGCAATTATGGGATGCTTGAAGACTTCATCGACTTCATCCAAACCTAAAGCTACGGGGCTATTAATGGCGGGTAATAAATACCGTTGAAAGTAATTTGTACATTTATTCTTGCTACCTAAAACACCCTTCCAATACTCGTCTAGCTTCTCTGGTAGATTCAATTCGTAGGTAATGCTGGCGCAGAACCACTGCAAAAACCGATCTAAATTACCGAGAAATTCTGCATCGGCTGACTGGAAATTTACAGGTGCTATCTGATAGCCATGTTGACTAGCATGATGGAGAACCCGCGACATGAGCGAAGTTTTGCCCATCTGCCGGGGAGCTTTAATGCGAATTAAGGCCCCTGGTTGAAGAATTGCTTCATAACAGTCTACCTCAATAGGCGATCGCTCGACATAGAAAGCAGAGTTGAGAGATACCTGCCCTTCTGGATTTTCTAAGGAGATTGCTGTTTTTATCTCGATATCTGGAATCGTTTCGTTAGCAGAGATAGCACCTTGGGGATTGTTACGACTTTTCAGCACTGGGGTGGAAGACTCTGGAATACTTTCTAAGTCAATAGCGCTACAGCCAAATTCATAAGCATCCTCATAAGACCTATTAGCACCTAGTGCATCATAAAAGCCTACCGCGAATTTAATTGCTGCCTTGTCCCCAATTGCCCGATTCATCCCAACTACGCAGTTAATGTGTTGGTAAATAGCCTCAGCTTGCACCTCGCTATAGCAGGCATTTAATAAGATACACTCAATTTTGTCTTTAAATAACTTAAATAGCCTTGCCAGTGATTCTGTACTCACCAGCTGCATTTGCCCTGTATTATTTTCCAAGGCTAAACCTTGATTTCCTCCACCATGTCCAGAAAAATGGATGATATGAGGATTATGATCTAAAAGCGCACGCCGCAAATCGTCAGGCCGCACCGCCCATTTAGTAATCAGTTCAAACTTATCTCGGCTGCGAGAGCGTTGCAACCCTTCCTGAATTTCCCTTACTTCCTCGTCCAAGCGGAGTTTGTCTGTCGTTGTGGGATTAGCTGACACAATCAGGATTTTTTTCACAGCGCTATCAACTATTAAATGCAGGCTTCTGGCTTAGATGTAGTTTACTACAGCAGATAACTACACAATTACTGATAGTGCATTACCGTTAACGAGTATTTGAACTGGATTAATCCACCTTTTATCTCCGTTGACGAGTATTTGAACTGGATGAATCCACCTTTTATCTCCGTTGACGAGTATTGGAACTGGATGAATCCACCTTTTATCTCCGTTGACGAGTATTTGAACTGGATGAATCCACCTTTTATCTCCGTTGACGAGTATTTGATACTCATGCAAATTCCAGCAATTTTCACAAGCGTGGAATATACATAATTTTAGGGGCACAATATATTGTGCCCCTTAGCGTGTAGTCTATTCAATTGAAAACCACTGTAATCCTTAGCCAGATGCAACCTAATTAATCTTAATTTTCGATTTTTTATTGGCAACCTGAGCTTAAATCAAAACTTTGACATTCTCTAGCTTCCGACAATTGCCTAACTGTATTACCAGGCTGATAACTTATCAAAGTTCCTGCAACCGCAGTCAGTGTAACAAAAGTAGTTAGTCCCAACAAAGTGGCTCGTTTTCTAAGTTTGATTGTACTGATGAAATTATCTAACCCAGCCGCACTACCAACAACCTCAATTGTCCCAAGTGCTTTTAAAGCAATAGCTGCATTAGCATAGCGGCGTTTTCGGTTACGTTCCACCATTTTCATCAACCACCATCGGAAACGTGGACTAATTTGAGGAACTAATTGCTGGAAATAAAAGCGATAGTTATCATCAATTAATTTACCAATTTCAACAGAACGGGTATTAGTAAGTAAGCAAATTAGTGTTGCTCCTAAACTATATAAATCTGATGCCTCTGTCAGAGAATGACCAAACTGTTCCTCTGGTGGCATAAAACCTGGAGTTCCGGCTATAAAGCTGCTCAGAGCTACTTTCGCACCCTGTCTTCTAGCCAACCCAAAATCAACCAGGTAAGCATTTAGTTCTCCGTCAACCAAAATATTCTCTGGCTTAATATCCCGATGAATAATTGGGGGAACTTGCTTTTGCAGATAAACCAAAATTTCTAAGATTGACAGAGCAATTTGCTTAATTTCTTCAGGATGAAAGCTACGTTTTAATCCTAATGATGGGGCATTTTTATATTCCTGTACCAGATAAAAAGCCCCTGGCATTTCAAAGGAATCTATATAGCGGGGAATGCGGGAATGATTGAGTTGTTGCAAGATTTCTATTTCGCGCTGATATGCTTTCACACCTGATAAATCAGCACCTGCACGAGCAAAACAAAACTCTTTAATCACCACCTGTTGATTAGATTTGAAAACATTAGCTAGATAAGTAATCCGTCCCCCTTCTCGGTTGCGTCCTAGTTCGCTGATGACTTGATAGCCAAGTTCTGAAAAATCTGGATGGTGATTTAAGGGAATTACCCCTTTATCTCCATTACGCACATCAAGCTCCATTTCTTCACACACCATACGAGTTTGATTATGTCAAGGCGCAATTAAAAGATTAAGATCCACTCACCCAGATTGTTAGCCCCATTTTTACCCTGCTTGGGCTAATACATATCGGCAGAAAGGCGAAATTATCACCTTTGCGTTAGCCAATGGACAATCTGGGCATTGACAACCTCTGGAACCTCATCGTGAGGACAATGACCGGCATTGGGAATGGGAACAATTTTGATATCTTTGCCATTCTCCCGCGCCTTTTCGTAAATCTTGGCCCCGGTAATTGGTGTCCAGGGATCGTCAGCACCCCAAATTACTAATAAAGGACGTTCTACTTTGGGCAAAAGTTCCTCTGGGCTAGGGCCAGGAGGGGCTGTGAGTATAGATGCGAAGACTTGTTGCGCTCCTGGATCGCAAGAGGGAGTATAAAGTAAATCAACTAATTCATCGGTGACAGCTTCACGGTTCCGGTAAACTTGGTACAGAGTGCGGCGAATTTGGGCTTTTTGGCGGATGCGATTATAGACCAATTTACCTGTAATTGGCGATCGCACAAACCGATTAAAAGCTGCCATCACCATCCGTAGCGGTGGGTTCAATTCGTGAGGACGATGGCTCAAACCACCCGCAGAGTTAATTAAAATACCACCAGCAGCAATTTCTGGATGTTCTACCAGTACAATCAAGCTCAAAAGTGCGCCGATGGAGTTGCCAATAAATACAGCAGGTTCGTGTATGTGTGCTGTGCAGAAATCTTTCAGCAGTTCCACCCAAACTTCCACACTGTAATCAATGGGCGCTTTATCGGAACCACCAAAACCCAAAAGGTCTATGGCAAATACCTGGTAGCCAGCATCAGCTAAAACCGGGATATTTTTGCGCCAGTGTCCAATGGAAGCGCCAAAGCCGTGAACCAGAACCAAAGGGCGTCCTGTACCCATGACAGTGTACTGAATTTTGTAACCCTGCCAATTCCAAATGAATTTTTCAAAGGCGTCTTGAGTTGGAAGCTGTTGTGTAGTTACAGTCATTATTAAGATTAATAAAGTCTTTCTTCAAATATAGTAATTTTCTCTGACCTAAAATGAAGTTTCAACAAAATGCTATTTTAAAATCAGTTCCAGTTGAGTTAAAGTCTTTGCCCTATAACCTATTTTGAATTGGAGCGTACCCCTTTGGGGATCTTGCTACGCATAGCGTCTCGGAGAGAAGCGACCATGACCCTTTCTGCTAACCAACTCAAGGCCGAAATTATCTACCCCAGTTCTGATGGTAAACCAATGGCAGAGAGCGATCCAGCACGGGATTATTTAATTTATGCTGTAGAAGCCTTAGACATTTATTTCCAAGACCGAAATGATGTTTACGTATCGGGGAATCTATTTGTTTACTACAAAAAGGGCATTCCTAGCGCTGTGATTGCTCCTGATGTCTTTGTGGTATTTGAGGTAGACAAGAAAAAGCGCGTCAGCTACAAGGTTTGGGAAGAAGGGGGTAAAGTCCCTAATTTTATTTTGGAAATCACTTCTGCAAGCACCCAAGAAAACGATGAAGAGGATAAACCCAAGAAATATTCACTTTTAGGTGTGCAAGAGTATTTTCAGTATGACCCAACCGGAGATTACCTCAACCCACGACTAAAGGGTTCTTATTTATTGGAGGGCAAATATCAACCGATTACATCCAACTTTTTACCCGATGGTGTCTCGTCTATTCACAGTGAAGTATTGGGTTTAGACCTCAGATTGATTGACGGAGAATTGCGGTTTTTTAACCCCCAAACGGGGAGAAAATTGTTAAGTCATAAAGAAACAGAACAAGCGCGACAAGAAGCAGAACAAGCGCGACACGATGCAATACCTAGATTATTGGAGTTAGGCTTGAGTATAGAACAGATTGCCAGTACTCTTAGTTTATCGGTGGAAGATGTGTTACTTATTTTATCGTTGGATCTGGGGAGATGATCTTTAGAGCTATAGGTAAAAATTACTATAATTGAAATTACGATCGCTCTGTGGTGAGAACGCAGTAGTAACTTCAATGCCTGCAATAAAGCTGACATCATTGATAATGAAGGTAGGCGTTATCTTCACATAAGTTTATGTTTCTAACTTGGTTAGACAGCAACTCTTGGCTGCTGGAAATTGGCGGACAACGAATACTAATTGACCCTTGGCTGGTTGGTTCGTTGATTTTTAGCAATTTGGATTGGTTATTTAAAGGTTCGCGATCGCAAAATCGTCCAATCCCAGATAATATTGATTTGATCCTGCTATCTCAGGGTTTAGAAGACCATACTCACCCACCAACGCTCAAGCTGTTAGATCGCAGCATCAAGGTTGTAGCTTCTCCCAATGCTGCTAAGGTAGTACAGCAGTTAGATTACACCCAAGTAACAGTATTGGCTCATGGTGAAACTTTCACTTTAAATAATCAAGTAGAAATCAAGGCTTTCCCCGGCTCTCCAATTGGCCCGACTCTGGTAGAAAATAGTTATCTCCTCAAAGAATTGGAAAGTGGTTTAACTGTATACTACGAGCCTCACGGGTATCATTCTCCACAACTTCAGCAATCTGCACCTATCGATGTAGTGATTACGCCGTTTATTGATATGACGCTACCTTTGCTTGGGCCGATTATTAAAGGACAAAATAGTGCTTTAGAAGTCGTCAAATCATTACATCCTCAAGTAATAATACCTACTGCTGCTGGTGGGGATGTGTCCTTTGAGGGCTTGCTGATGAAACTCATTCAAACTAAAGGAAGTGCTGAGGAATTTTGTTCGTTATTAGAAAAGAACAATCTTTCGACGCGGGTATTTGAGCCAAAACCAGGCGATCGCTTTGAACTACCATTAGAAAAACGAGCATTAGCAATTTAAATTCGAGGACAGATACTGCTTGCCATGTTATTAAACTAACATGGCAACTACTAATTTTTTTCCATAGCTGAATTATCTTGCATATATACTTCTCTAATCGGAAAAGGAATTTGAATTCCTGCTTGCTGATAGCGTTTGTGTAATTTTTTGACAAATAGATGTTTCCCAATCCGCTGATCGAAGTATTCACTTACCCGCATATAAAGCGTAAAATCTATACTAAAATCATTAAAAGTATGAAATCTGATATATGGTTCATTTTCTTTTAATTCTGGTGCAATTTCTTGCATAACTTCTTTAGCAACTTCTACAGTCACTTTTTCAACTTGTTCTAAATCGCTATCATAACTGACACCCACATCCATTGTTAAAGTAATTTCCTTTGCAGGTAAATGATAATTGGTGAAAATAGCCGAAGACAACTTAGAATTAGGAACAATGACTATATTATTGGAAATTTCTTTAATTGTCGTATTCCGCCAAGAAATATCTATAACATATCCCTCATGACCAGCATCTAATTTTACATAGTCTCCGGTTCTAACTTGCTTAGAAATAACTAAGTAAAAACCAGAAAACAAATTTGCAAGTGTGTCTTGAAGTGCCAAACCAACTGCTAGACCACCAATACCTAAAGTTGTGACTATTGGTGTAATTTGAACGCCTACCGTTTGCAAGATGATTAATGTTCCTAAAACTAAAACAGTAATCTTAGCAAGGTTAGAAATTAGTGATGTGGGAATCCCTTCTGCTCTGCGAATATATAAATTCAGGAAACCAGCAGTCAATTTAGCCAAGACTAAAGTTATTGAATATAGAAATGCCATCGTCAGAATTTTTTGCAGTACGATGGCAACATTTGGCTTGAGGGGAGCGCTCAGAACTGCCCAAAAAAAACCGCCAATGACAAACCAAAGAAAAGTCATCCGGTGTAGAGAGTGAAATAGAATTTTACTCCCGGCAATTCGTTTATTAGTAACGAATGTTTCTAGTTTTTTAAAGATAACTTTTTCACCAATTATTCCAGCCAGAAAGCCAGATACAATAAACACTATCGGCGTAATCCATTCCATCATATAAATTTTAAATTTGGAGTTTTACATTTTAGGATAACAGCACTATTGCTGCAATTATGGCTAAATTTTACCTTGTTATTTGCCGGATTATCTGCTTGAGATTTTCTTTCCTTATGGACTTGCCAATTATTTACCACCCAGATTACATTGCTCCTCTACCTGAAGGACATCGTTTCCCGATGTCTAAGTTCCGACAACTCTACGAATTGCTGTTAGCTGATGGTGTAGCGAATCAAGAACAATTTCACACTCCTGAACGTCCGCTACTAGAATTGATAGAGTTAGTCCATACTCCAAGCTACGTTCAAGCTTATTGCGAAGGAACCCTAGACCCCAAAGCACAACGTCGCATTGGTTTACCTTGGAGTCCAGCACTAGCAAATCGTACTTGTGTAGCGGTAGGTGGTACGATACTGACTGCAAAACTGGCACTAAGTCAGGGTTTAGCCTGTAATACGGCTGGTGGAACTCACCATGCCTTTCCCAGTTATGGGTCTGGTTTTTGTATTTTCAACGATTTAGCGATCGCTTGTCGCGTTTTACAAAAATTCGGACTCGTCCAAAAAATCCTGATTGTCGATTTGGATGTCCATCAAGGAGACGGTACAGCTTTTATCTTCCAAGACGACGACAGCGTTTTTACTTTCTCCATGCACTGCGAAGTCAATTTCCCCGGTACGAAACAAAACAGCGATTTGGATGTTCCTTTGCCGATAGGAATGGAAGATGACGCTTATTTACAAACCTTGGCGAATTATTTATCAGATTTATTGTCTAAAGTCAAGCCAGACTTAGTATTTTATGATGCAGGCGTTGACCCTCATATAGGCGATCGCTTGGGCAAATTAGCCTTAACTGATGCTGGCATTTTTCGCAGAGAAATGCAGGTTCTGAGTACCTGTATGAGTAGCGGTTATCCAGTCGCCTGCGTTATTGGCGGCGGTTACGCTGATGATATGAAATCTTTAGTATGGCGGCATTCCCTGCTACATCGGGCTGCTAGTGAAGTTTACCGTCACTATAAACTATAGTCATTTAGTGGGCAATACTAGCCAAAATCGTAAAGTTTTTAAACGCAGAGGAACGCAAAGTAAACGCAAAGGTACGCAGAGTATTGCCAAATTTAATTCGTAGCGAATAGGACTAAAATAAACTTTGCGCTCCTCTGCGCTTACCTCTGCACCCCTTTGCGTTTAAATTTAAACCATATTTTGAAGGCATTGGCAGTACTGGATGAACAACGGCAAACTCAGAATATACGAACTAGCAAAAGAATTGAATTTGGATAGCAAGAAGCTATTATTAATTTGCGACAAGCTCAACATACTAGTCAAAGGTCATACCAGTACAATCTCAGAATCCGATGCAGAACGTATTCGTGCAGTAGCAAATAAACTAACAGCAAAATCCTCGAGAACTAAAACAACCTCTGAAGATTGGGGCTATACGTTTATAGCTTCAGCAATTGATAGCTTTATCCGCCATCTTGAAGGTGAGGCTGCCTTGAAATCATATTCCGATTTTAGGGAGCGGCGCGATCGCGCCAATCAGTTAATGTATGAATGTGTCGGTAAAAAGCCTTCTCTATTTTATGTGCGTCGTAAAGGTGCGGGGAAAGAAACAAGAGAGGAAATCTGGGATTTGACAATAGCAACAGACTCCGATGATTTTCCATTACCCGCAAGACTTGACAAGCTCAGAAAAACATTAGGATTTAGAGCAGCTGTACAAAAAGATGGACGCGACGGTATAAAAATACTTTCGGCTCAATTATTACAACTCTCACGGGGACACGCCGACAGCTATGCTATACCTTGTCGCTTGCGTTTACTAGCTAATCATCAGCATCATCTCGATATTCCGCCAGCGACATTGAAGCGCATCGCTACTGCACCAGTTTGTGGTGACCACATACCTACAGAAGATCAGCTAAAAGCTTGGAAAGCATTTTTGCAAATTGAAGAAAAAATCGCGAAAGCGCGTCAATTTTGTGTGCGTTACGTAAGTCATAACTATAACTTCAAAAGACGAATCAGTTTTGAAATTGATCTAAACTTAGCCACCCTTGACGGCTTTTATCAAAATTCCCTCGAAGTAGATAATTTTTGGGAACGAGCAAGAGGCACAAAAAACGAAGATTTAAAACTTTTTGAAACTGCTCCCGTCGGTAAAAATTGGATTAGCGGTCGTCAATTAGGAACTGTTGAGGAAATTGACCCTAACCGTTGTATTATCAGCCTCAGATTAGAACGTGACTTAGCTGAATTCATGGCAACAGAGCGTTATAAGTTGCCAGATACAGGATTTTTGTGTTTCGAGGCAGTTGGTGATATTCAACAGATTCAGCGCAAGAAAAAAGCTTTAGATGATTTGAATAATGGTTATACTCAAAATCCCTATTTAGGCAACTTTTTATTTGATGCTTCTCAGGCTAGACAGATCAAAACAACTGTTGAACTTCAACCACAAGATTTATTATTATCTTCTGCAAATCCTGGGCAGAAAGCAGCAGTGGAGAAGGTACTTGCCGCAAAGGATCTTGTTCTCATCCAAGGGCCACCAGGTACTGGGAAAACTACCGTAATTGCGGAGATTTGCTATCAAATTGCCCTTCGCGGGGGACGCACTCTAATTGCTTCTCAAGCCAATTTAGCAGTAGATAACGCCCTGAGTCGATTAGTTCACAACCCAGTAATTCGCGCTGTACGCAAGGGGAAAGCCGAAAAAGTTGGGGAAGAAGGACAGCCATTTTTAGAAGACCAAGTGATTGGCAGATGGCTAGAAAATACTGCAATTGACTGCGAAAATAATCTGACTCAACGGCTGGAAAATATTAAAATTTTCACTCAATTACTGGCATTATCACAAAGATTTACCGCTTACTTCCAAGCAGAGGAAGAATTTCATCAGCAACAAACTAAATTCAATAAAAATAAGGTAAAGCTAGAGGTAAACTTTCAAAATCAAGAAAAATATTACAACGAAACTGTAGAAAAACAGAACGAGGTTGAATCACTAATTACAAAATTAGAAAATATATTAAATAATTTCCCAAATATCAACTGGGAAGCTTCAGAAGTTACAGATTTATTACCACTTCTTAAACCCTACACAGAAGGTAACAGTTTAGTAGAAGAGTTTTTAGCAAATGTTCGTCAAACCATCAAATATACTGATGAACTTGGCTTTATGCGTCCGGCGCTTGGTGCTTTTGGTTTAGCGGCTTGGTTGCGTGAAACTGTAGCAATAGAAATTTCTGGATTTAAAACTTCTTTGACTGATGCTCAAGAAGCAAGTAAAGCCATCTTAGAAGTTGCAGCATCAGTGAAGGTTGTCAAACAAAGTTTCGCCTCGTTGAATCAGTTACAACCAGATTATCAGCAATATCATACCAAACTGCAAAATATACAGCAAACAATCCAGATATGGCAAAACCGCAAACGGGAAATAGATTACATTATCTCAGCAGTTAAAGAATGGAAATCTACAGCACCCTCTCATCTCTGTCAAACTTTAAAAGAATGTCATCAATCAGGTTTACCATTCACAGAAAACTTAGTTGACTTGCCGCTAGGTTTGTTGATGTTTGCTAATACATTAAAACTACCAATAGTACCAAAAGATTATAAAATAAATCTACCTGAATGGGAAGTATTAGCAAAGGCGATCGCTTATGAAATAGACGGAGGTTTTACTGACAGGCGGGGTAAACAGCATAATTTTAGCTATTTTTTACAAGAAAATTTTAGTCAGATTCCAATGGTGCTATCAAAAAGCGATCGCACTCAATGGCAAGAAACCTATCAACAGTTTAACAATTATCAGCTACTCAACCTCAAACAACGAAAATTACTGGTTGAGAATACCCAGGTTTTCTTAATTAGAATGCAACGGACTTATGGTACATCATGGGAATTGAATAATATCGACTCTACTCTCACCCGTATTACACAAGAATTGTTAGATATTATCCTTGCAAATGCGCGTCAATGCGTTTTAAAAGTCAAAACGGAAACTGAGCAACAACTTCAGCATCTACAAGGACAATTAAATGAACTTCAGAAAAATAAAGTTAGCCAACAGCAAATATCTATTACTCAAGCTGAGGTAGAAAAAGCACAGCAGGATGCTAATTTCCAACTTGGGCAAGTGATTAATATTTTGCAAGAACTGAATCAAAAAAATATCTCTTCTCAATTACGTATTTTAGTTGAAAAATATCTGGCAACACAATCAAATATTTGGGAGCATCCCCAAGAATTTGCAAATCAAGTAAATTACTGGGAAACTTCCATTAGTCAGCTTGAAACCTTAATCTTATTATTAGAACCTTTTGCCGTACTAGAGATAATTAAACATTCTCTAAATGAGCATTTATCAAAGCTACAAGAAAAAACTGAAACTTCTCTACAGCATCTAGAAAACTTACAAACTAATTTACGTGAGGTAGAACAAAAATCACAACCACAGCCATCAGAAAACCTAAAACAAGAACGAAGCTGGTGGTTGACAAAATGGCAAACAATACCTGATAAGTTTAAACCAGAAATTTCTCAAGCAGACTTATTTAGTATAAAGTTTTTACGCAATATCAATACTCAGTTTAAATTTTGGCAGCAACAACTCCAGACAGACGAAACTTATCTCAATAAATATCAGAATTTTGTTCGAGATTGGATAGGGAAATTAAGAGAGCCAACTGAAGGTGACAGGGACGATTTAAGACGCATATATTTAGATAATGCTAATGTCGTCGGTATCACCTGTGTTCAAGCTGCAAATAGAGGTTTTTCAGAAGAATTCAAATCTTTTGATGTCGTTATCATTGATGAGGTTAGTAAGTGTACTCCACCAGAGTTACTAATTCCAGCTTTGAAAGGCAAAAAGCTAGTAATGGTAGGCGATCATCGCCAATTACCACCCATGCTTGATACTAGCACTTTAGAAGAAGTAGCTCAAACAATTGGCAATACACGAGACGAACTACAGTTTTTAGAAGAATCATTATTTAAAAGTCAGTTTGAATCTGCTGATGAAAGCATCAAACAAATGCTAACTACACAGTATCGAATGCATCCATTTATTATGGGTGCAATCAATCAGTTTTATGACGGTAAACTAGAATCTGGTATTGTAGAGGCGGACACGAAACGCGCACATCATCTAGCAAGCGAAATCATCCAAGAATCTCAGCATCTTATTTGGGTAAAAACGCCTATAGAAAATCAATTTTTAGAGCAACGAAATGGAACTTCTTACTTTAATATTCCAGAAATTAATGCGATTGAACGTTTGTGTCATCAGTTTGAGAATACTTGGGCTTCTAAAGTTGCTAATGGGGAACCAAAAAAAGAAATTGCTGTAATTACATTTTATGGCGCTCAATTAAGAAAAATCGATGAACGTCTGCAATCTGAACTTTTTCCTTCGCTAGAAATTCGTACTGGTACAGTAGACAGATTTCAAGGTATGGAAAGACCTGTTGTAATTGTCAGTATGGTTCGCAACAATAGCAAAGGAGATGTGGGATTTGCCAAGAAACCAGAACGGGTTAACGTTGCATTTTCCCGCGCTCAAGAACTATTAATAATTGTAGGTTGCCATAATTTATTTACCCATCAATCAGGTAAAGTCGGAAGTATGTATTCTGAAGTATCAAATATTGTTAGTCTTCACGAAGGTTTCGTTGATGTTTCTCGCCTCTTCAGCTAAATCTGTGGTGTGCTTACGCATAGCCCGCCGCAGGTATTGCGCGCGACAAAAAACCTAAATTTCATAAACTGTAACTTAGGCTAAGTATCTTAACGGAATTTGCTCCTAAACAGGACTTACGCAACTGGCACAGTGCGATCGCTAGCCAGTAGTACATAAGTATTTAATTACCCAGAATGTATTTGATATTTACAAGCTCAAGCACAATTTGCTTTTTAATTATTTAATTGAGCAACTAAAACGTCCAGATATTACTGCCTTCTATGTAGTTTTTGGGTGCTCGGTGCGCTTCGCACACTATTGCTTGTGCCAGTTGCGTAAAGTTCTGAACCAAAAATTCTTAAGTCTACAAAGACTCTAAATAGTTCAAAAGATCCGCCATTTCTTGAGGACTAGGTTGGAATTTTGGCATTGGCGGTGTTTCGCCACTGATCACTTGGTGAATCAGCCCATACCGAGACTTGTGCTTTGAAACAGCTTGCAAACTGGGCCCCACTCGCCCGTCTGCTTCCAAGCCATGACAACCAGCACAGTTAATTTGAAATATCGCGTGTCCTTGAACTGGGTTTCCTGTTAGGGATAGAACACTCTTGACGTATGGATCGGAGGCTTGAACCAACTGAACACCAAAAAAGCCCAAAGGGACTCCTAGCAGTATAGTCAGCGTCAATAAAACGATCCGCTGAATCAAAATTTCAGGTTTGTTAATCTGGTTATCCAAAAGGTTTGCTGTGAAAGTCTAGGTGTGCTAAAAAGTTTTCATTTCCTACACATAGCTTAAAAGTTCTTGATTGTGTCTGCAAGCACAGAAGACTATTTTTTTGTGACCAGTCGCACTCCAAAGGGCTGTAGGGCGCAGGATTCATACGAAATTTGGTAAAATCAAAAACAGGCAACGAATATTTAATAATTACAAAGAGGAGATTTACAGTGGTTGAACCCCTGCTATCAGGTATTGTCCTTGGTCTAGTTTTCGTAACTCTCGCTGGACTTTTTTACGCTGCATATAAGCAATACAAGCGCCCCAATCAGCTGGGGGGATGAGGGAGTGCTGAGTTAGGAGTTAGGAGTTAGGAGTTCGGAGTTAGGAGTTAGGAGTCATATTCTTCTTCATCTCCTTTATCTGCTCCTGATTCCTGATTCCGAATTCTGTAGAAAGTAAGTGATGTGTTGCCGTAAACTTTCTGGCGGCAAATTTCCCAAGCGGGAATCTCTGGCGGTGTCCAACCTTGTGAGGCGTGTTCAACTGCGATTTCACCGCTAGGATCTAAAAGTTGATAATGAGCGATCGCTTCTAATACTGGCTGATATAATCCACTGGCATAAGGTGGATCGAAGTAGATTCTATCAAACTGTTTACCTGATAAAGTCTTTAACTGCTGGGTAATATCTCCCCGCAATACCCGAAATTCCTGGTTGGCATTAGTTAACTGCTGCCAATTTTGTTGAATGGTGGCACAGGCTCGGCTCGATTGTTCAATTCCCACTACTAGGCTGGCTCCTCTACACAAAGCCTCTGCGCCCATTGAACCAGTACCGGCGCATAAATCTAGCCACCGACAACCTGCGATTTCTCCTTGCCAAATATTAAATACTGCCTCCCTTACCCGCGCACTAGTAGGTCTAGTTTCTTTCCCTGGTAAAGTTTTTAGCTGGCGATTACCGTAAATTCTCAGGCTCATTAGTTATTAGTCATTAGTCATTAGTCATTGGTCATTAGTCAATGTTTAATGGTCGGTGGTGATTTTGATTTATTCACAAAGGACAAAGGACAAATGACAAAATAATTATGCAGGAATTTTTTCGCGGACTTGAGCAACGAAATTAGACAGGATTTGCAATCCGATATTAGAGGATTTTTCGGGGTGAAATTGTACTGCCATCAAATTTTCATGAGCGATCGCAGCTGTGACGGTTTGAGTGCCGTGAGTGATAGTTGCTGCACGGATTAGCGGGTCTATCGGGTCAACATAGTAGGAATGGACAAAATATACCCAAGGATCGGAGGGTAAATGCTCCCACAAAATACTTTTTGGTTGAGTGATTTCTAGTTGATTCCATCCCATATGAGGAATAGTGATGTCAGCTTCTGGACGAAACCGCCGCACTTTTCCTTTGATAATTCCTAGCCCTGGTTGAGTACCTTCGGCACTTGATTCAAAGAGAATTTGTAATCCTAAACAAATTCCCAAAAAAGGTTTACCAGATGCGATCGCTTCTTTAATAGGTTGTTCTAAACCACGCGATCGCAGGTGTTGCACTGCTGGATCGAATGCTCCCACTCCCGGTAGGACTATAGCATCTGCCTGCTCTAATTCCTTTGGAGAATAAGTAACATTCGGAGTTGCCCCAGCTTTTTCCAACCCTTTGCAAACTGAGTGCAAATTTCCCATCTCGTAATCTACGACCGCAATTACTGGCATTTACCTGCTCCTTGTAAATTTATTATGGAGGGTTTTTCTATTCTAAATAATATTTGTTATGAAGAAAAGAATTCTATTAACTTCTTTTGACATTTGGCTAAAAGATCAACAGTCAAATTCTTCTGATGATTTATTACTTGAAGTGAGCAAACTTGAGTTGATACCACATGACTTAACTTTTTTACGCCAGTTACCCGTAGATGTGCAACTTGCTAGTACTCAGGTAATGGAAAAAATCAAGGCAATCCAACCTGATTACATCATCTGTTGTGGCATGGCTGCAAGCCGTACACAATTAAGTGTGGAAGCAGTTGCTAGCTGTGGAGAAATTGTTTTGCAGACAGAAGTTGATTTAGAAAAATTAGTGGCGGGAGCAGCAAAAATTCAGATTAGCTATGACTGTGGAAAATTTGTCTGTGAAGGTCTTTACTATTCAGTGTTGGACTACTTAAGCCAAAATAAACTCACAGCACGTTGTATCTTTGTCCACGTTCCGGTTCTCAATCAAGAAAATTTGATGGAGATTCTTGCCGATTTCGTATTAATTATTAACAAACTGGCACTTTCATCAAGTTGTTAATGTCTGTATGGTGAAATAAATATCTAAGTATATGTTGCCATTGTTACTAATTTTTCCAATTGCCCAATCAACTCCTGCCAAGCTACCACCTGAAGAAGTCGTCCAACCACAAGAAGTACGTCCTTTACCAGGTCAATTGGATACAGTGCCAACCTTTAACAGCAATAGTCCAGAATTGGTTTTGAAAGAAGGGATTTTACTTTCCACCTTTCCACCAGATGGGAAAAAAGTACCAACAGCGCATCTGAATTTTCCCTTTCGGGGACGATTTGATATTTTTGCCCATCACGTTGCGAAGGCTGAACCACCAGAGAATTTGCGTTCTCTTTATTTAGGGATAATCTTGCATAACCCTAGTTTGGAACCAGTGAAAGTAAATATTTGGCAGGCGGCGAGTTATTTAAGTCAACCGGATGCACCATTTATTCAGTTACCATCTTTTAGCCAAAATCTTTTAGGTAAAGTTTTTTCCGGGCCAGGCGATCGCGTCATGTCTGATGTGCTTCGGGGAGTACGACAAGAGATTTTTCCTGCCCAAATTGAGATTCCACCAAAGCAAAGTCGGATGTTACTCAATTTACCAATTCCTGTACAGGGATTGACACCACCTTTAAATGGTCGGTCTACATTCATACGACTGCAAAGTGATGGCACTGTCTATGCAGCTAGCCTAGCGATGTTTGCACGGGAGAATCCTGATGGCAGCGAGCGATCGCCTACTTTAGAAGAGTGGCAGAATTTACTAGATAATGGCGATTTGGCTGTGCCGCGAGATAAAACTCCCACTCCCTTAGAAGAAACTGGTAAGCCAAGAATTTATGGGCGAGTTGCGGGAGTCGTTGGTGGTTCGCGATGGAGAGCTTTATTAGTAGATAATCCTAAAGCCAGATATCTAACTATTCCCCAGCCTGGTCAAGTGTTTTCCTACGCTCTGAATACCCTGCATGGCGGTACATTAGGAACTGGTCAAATTCAAAGTGCGCCTATGCTAGTGCGCTATCCTGACACCGCATATCGCGCTCATGGCAACTATGGAATTCAATATAATCTCAAGTTGCCGCTATACAACAATACTCAAAGTTCTCAAACTGTTAGTGTGTCGATACAAACACCACTAAAGGAAGATCGGTTAGTCAAACCAGGGTTACGCTTTCTGAGTACACCAGATCCTCAAGTATTTTTTCGAGGAACAGTGCGAGTACGTTACAAAAATGACCAAAATCAGCCGCAAACTCAGTTTGTGCATTTAGTACAAAAGAGAGGTCAACCAGGGGAACCATTAGTTTTGTTAAAGATGAAATCAGGCGATCGCTCTTTGGTAGAAGTAGACTTTCTTTATCCACCGGATGCTACACCACCGCAGGTATTAACAGTTTCAACTCAGGCTGAACCTCGGTTATGAGTCATGAGTAATGGGTAAGGACTTTTTTCTAATTACCTGTTACCAAAAAATAATTAAAGCCTGTTCTAGAGCTTTTCACCCCAAGTTTCTATATTTAGGGTGAATACTTATTCCGCTGCATACACTGCAATAGAAATAGCAGACTTTAGCAGGAAATAAAAGGACGGCATGGCAACAGATCAAAAAATGAATCAAGAAACTGAATTAAATTCGCTCCAGCCGCTTGTTGGAATCTTGATTTTACTGGTAGAGGATGAGCCAGATATTGCAGACTTACTCATCTTCATTTTGGAAGCAGCCGGTGCAGAGGTGATGGCTTTAACTGATGCAGAAGAAGCTCTTGCCTTAGTTGAATCGCTTCATCCCGATATTCTGCTGTGCAATATGAAATTGCCCGAACATGATGGAAATTGGTTGATTGAGCAGATTCGAGTGCATTCTCGCCAATTTTTAAGACAGTTACCTGCGATCGCTATCACTTCTTATACACGGGAAGTCTCAAGCTATAAGGCTTTGAATGCTGGTTTTAATCGATTTCTAGTCAAGCTTGAGAGTCCAGAAGAAATTGTAGATGAGATTGTTCATTTGTTATCTACCGATCTGTAAATATAACTAGCCAGCCTCAATCTCGTTTTTGATACTGATTTCACACAATACTCTGTGGGAGCGCACAGCTAGCTATACACTCCTAAAAACGATTTTAAGAAAGGAAACCATAGAACCCTAAGTGAGTAGGGTAAAATGTTGGATATATTTGTTAGCTTCGTTGAAAACCCTTTGCTGGCTTTTGTTGCCCCTTACCCTTGGGCTTAGATTTGCTAACTTCTCCTAAAGCTTCCTGAAATAAGTTATGCAAATGTATGGGTACACTGGCAATGTCTGGCAACTCTGGCTCAATCGGTTTGTGGAATTCTTGCAAAAGTGTATCCAAGTCACTTTCAAGCCTAAATGGACGTTGCAAAAATGTTTGCAACACCTTTTCTAATTGAGTTGGATACTGTTGCGCCAATCGATGCCAAATAAAAGCATTAATACTTTTATCTTCGAGGTAGTAGCGAATTAGTTTTTCTGCCCCTTGAACACTTTGCCAGTCCTCTGCCGATAAGATTGCTTGTACTTTACTATAGGTTGGTAAAAACATTTGTCCCCAACGGGGATGAGAAAGAGCCGTTACCTGTTCTGCTTTCTTGAGTTCAGCAGGTAAATCAACCTTTGGCATCACCATTTTGCTCTTGCTGCTTTTGTTGTTAAACATCTCAGAGACTATGTTGGAATCTGCACCAAATTCTTGTGCAGCTGCTTTTATTTCCTCATCGCCAATTCCAGCTGCTTCTGCTACTTCCGCAAGAGATTTAGAAGTATCAATTCCTGCGGCTGCAAAGGTTTTTTCAGTAATTACTTCTTGAAGCTCCGCTATTTTTTTATTAAGCTGGTATCCAGGTAGCGTGAGTTCATCAGTGCCAAAAAAGTCCACAAACTGCTGATGATATTTTTCTACTGACTGCCAAGCTTCTTCTAGTAAGTCTGGAGCATCGCTGTAAAGATTACTTTTATAGTTTTCTTTAAAATTACCAATAGCTACAGCAAGTTTTGGTTTACCTAATTTACCCATTATTGTGTAGGGGCCAGAAAACATCCAGTAGCTATCGGTAACGGGAGAAATGCGAGTTAGCAAGATTTCTCCAACCTTCAACCGAGATATTGCCTGTAATGTTTGAGTATTGTTTGGCTTGACAATGTATTGTTTATCTGTCAACCAGTTCCTCAATTCAAAACCATCAGGGAAAATATTAGTGATGGCAAATAAGCCAATAAAACTATGATGCCAACTATTGATTAGGCTGCGATCGCTTTCTGTTAAATCTGGATGGCTTTCGATAAACAACTCTAATGGTGACTTATCACCGACTTTCCCATTTGTCAAAAAGCTATCGATGGTTAAGTCCTGCTGCGTACTATCACCACTTCCACGACGCAACTGTTCTGCTGCATAAACTTCTAGTGCTTGTGCCAGTTCGCCTTCAGCATCAAGGACAAAATCAACTAAGGCTTGTTTTAATTCGTGCGATCGTTCTAATATGACATCCACAAGTTAATCTCTCGGTGCAACAGATGTAAATTATAGCCTTTGAGAGAATTTCAGCATCTAGCTATTGTTAGATTTATGGAAATGCACACTTAGCAGAATAGGTTTGATCGTGCAGGCATACTACAGCTGACATCTGTCACAGCCAGGTTATTGGGATTAAATCCTTGGCGAAATCGGCAGTGTGGTGTTTGGACAGCGATCGCAGTTATGGTATTTTATTTGAGTTACTAGCGATCGCCACCTGTAGGATCTAGACTCAGACCGCAAGCTGTACTGTGGTGATATCAAAATCGCTATCGGTTGGTTTTAAAGAACAAGCTTACTTCTCCTATTTTAAATCTACTATGCTGCTTGAGAGTTAAGCTCCTAGCAAGTGATTGGCATCAAAGACGATGGGGTAAATCATCCCAGAACTCGGCATAAAAGGTTTAGCTCGTGGATCTTTGCGTAAAACAGGTTGGTTTTACTTTCAGCGTGGTGGACAATGACGCTAAATTTAATTGGAGTAATCAATATGAGGAATCTATCTAGACTTCTCCAAGATATTAAAGATAACCCAGTCATGTATTTAGATAAGCCATCAATTACTTGTCTTGATTCATTTTTAGTTGGATATTTAAGCACTCGAAGTGAGATGGGATTAGATAGAGAAGGGTCTGGAATTGAGGGGTTTCAAGATTGGATACAAGAAAGAGAAAAAACTAATATTTCACAATCATGGGCTGGTATACTTCTATTTTTTGGTGGTAGTGAAATAAGTGCTTTTTCTAATTTTTTTGAACTGTTTGAAATATTTTTGAAACGAAATAAGAGTTCACCAAATAAGGAAAATGGAAAAAGCCTTAACTCTTCTGGGAATGATTTGAGGTTTTCAGTACGCGCTCTCTATGAGCTTCTGGATAGTATCAAGAAAAGACCTGGAATGTACTTAGGTACTAGCTCAATTACTAAGCTTGATATGCTTTTGCGGGGATATAGTCTGGCTCAAAGAGAAGTTGGCGTACCCCTAACTGAGCAGGAAAGAGAATTTAAAGGTTTTCAATCATGGGTTCAAGAAAAATATGGGATTAAGTCAGGTCAGTCATGGTCTAAGATAATCCTTTTCTATTCTGTAGACGAGCATGAGGCACTACAGAAATTTTTTGAATTGTTTGAAGAATACTTGAATAGGAACAAGAGTAAGAGTTTAGAAGTAGACGAAAATAATGGTTAAGAAGAGAGTATTAAGGTGTGTTAGCCTATGGTATAACACACGCTACTACTCTTATTTCCTATTTTGTAGGTAATCAATATGAATAATCTCTCTAGACTTCTCCAGAGATTAAAAATAACCCAATTATATACATAGATAAGCCATCAATTACTTGCCTTAATTTCTTTGTAGGGGGGTATTTAAGTCAACTAAGTGACTTAGGATTAATGAGTTATTTAGTAGCTTTTTTCAAACCTTGCCATCTTTGTCGCAATCGCTGCAAGTTAGGTGTATGACCGCCATAACGCCAGCCAACATAAGCTTGACAAATTTCATCTATGACTTCAGCAGTTGCTAGAGTATGATGCTGGTATGAGACTCTGGCATACTCTAAAGGTGTTTGTGCTGGATGTTTGCCTAAACCTTTTTGAGTTGTCCATTGCAGCATTTGTTGATAAAGACTCTCCATCGCTGGCAATTTCTTTAACCATCGGCGGTTGCGCCACTCTCGCCACTGACCCCAACCTAGCCAAGCGAAGAAAGCTGCTGTAGTTGACAAGATTAAGCCAGTTAATACACCAAACCAACCTTGAGAGAATAAAGCTAAAAACCAAGCGATCGCTCTAATCACCCATTTAAATATTGTCTCAAATACATTATTCAACAAACCTGTCAGCGGAGAAGGTAGCCAGCCAGCAACCCAATGCCACAATTGGCGTAACACACTAAAAGTCTGAGTATCTTCAATTGATGGCGGAATCAGGGGATGATTGGGAATAGGGTCAAAGGCAAACCAACCATATTTCGGAAAATACACTTCCGTCATCGCATAAGCATCAGTATTACGAACAACATACAGCCCTGTAAATGGATTAAATTCTCCCGCACTAAACCCTGCTACCAACCGCGCTGGAATGCCAATGGAACGCAACATTATTGTGAGAACTGTAGAGAAGTGGTCTGGATAGCCTCCCTTTTGCTTAAACAAAAAAGTTTCTACCAAGTCTTCTTTTTCACTCAAATAAGGTAGTTCTAAAGGATTTTGGGGAACAGAGTAGCGTTGCTTTAAATATTGAGCTAAGTAGAGAGCTTTTTCGTAGGGTGAATCCAGGCTTTTAGCAGACTTTGCGACTTTTTCTTGATTGTAGTTAGTGAGGATTTCTTCGGTACGTTGCCGGACTTTTTCGGCAATTTCGGGAGGAATTTGCAGATAATGCTTTTTAATTTGTTCTGGATATTTAGTAGAAGCTTCACCTAATTTAGTGCGATCGCGATATGGTACTTCTGAAACTACTGTGTAGGTGAATCCTTCTGATAATTCTACAGGCGATCGCAATCCGTCTTCTTTATCAAGAGCGATCACTGGTGCTGGAAAATAAACTTCCTTGGGATTAGCCATCGCTGGAATTAGGTTAGGCAAATCCGATATCACTGTATAAGTTTGTACGACCTCTTGGGTTTTAGCAGTGAGTACAGATGGGGGAATAAAAATTTGGTAAGACCAAGGCGATCGCCTGATAGTTGTAACATTTTCATTCCGAGAAACCTCCCATCCCTTACCTGTATAGCGATCGAATCCTAATACTCGCCAAAAACCCTCAGCTTGCGATCGCACCCGCATGACAACCTTGGGTTTCATCTCGCCCCGCAGGTTTTGATTCATTTGGCTATTAAAACCGTAATAAAAATTATTATCTAATTTACCTGGTTCACCTGTTTTATTTTGTCCTGTACCACCGCTACCACTGCCTTGATTCTCACCTTTACCTTGGCGGACATAACCGGGATTAATGATACTACGACCAGTGAAATTACTTTTTACTTGAATAGCAGAACTTACAGGAAAATTCCGTAATTGATAACCAGGAAATCTGGGTAAAACAGCAAAAATTGCCAGCCCCAGACCGACAATTAGTAAAAAAGTTAGAATTAAAAATTTAAAATTAAGACTTGAGGAATTCTTCTGATTGAATTTTTCCTTTTGAGTTTTTAATGGCTGCAAACCCAAGCGCGAGCGGTAATCTAGTACTAAAGTTGGCAGAGCGATCGCTAAAAATAACAGCAACACAGGTGCAAATGCTAAAGTCTGACTTAGGGTTGCTGCTACACCCAATAAAATCAGTCCGATCACAATCGAATAGCCCAAATTTTTCCGGCGGGGTGTATCAAAGCTGTGTAACACCTGGAGTTGAATTAATAACTCTGCCAAACCCAACCGCGTATCATTCAACTCTCCGACTAATCGCCCAAAGAAAGCACCCAGTGCTACTAACATTCCAATGGCGATGCAGAATTTAATTGCAACATTGCGATCGCGGCGACGATAATAACTCCAAATTGCACCCACAACACTCAGGGGTAACGCCCAAAAACTGAATGAAGTCTCAGCAGCAATATCCGTCGCCACAATTCCCAAAATAACCAACGCTAGCACCAGCACCCGCAATAAAATTGAATCTTCCCCTTCAATCAAAGGCGACCCCTGCGGATTTTGCCGCCAGAAACTACCTACAGGGATACGCCAAAACCGATTCATCCTGGATAAGTTAAACATTTGAGTCTAGTAGAAGCAATGATGTAGATGCAAAAAACACAATGCGGGGGACGTAATTGCCTACCCTAGTACTGTGTCAAAAAAATTAATTATGGATAGGGGTAGAGATGGAGATACACGAGAAATGGGTGATACGGTGAATTGAGAAATAATCAAATACTTTCTCAATATCCCAATGTCCCCATATTCTCGCGTCCCTGTGTCTTTGTAATAACTGCTTCTCGTAGACACCCTAATGACCGCTTGTTGAAAAATAGGATGAGCTTCAAAACCAGGAAAATCCTCTTAATATATATCGGCGTTGATTGACATAGTGTGCTAGCGGTGGCAATTTCAACTAAATCGTGGGATTAATCACAAACAACAACGACTGTTCGTCTATTTCTGGAAATTCAACTTCTAGGGTATAAGTTGGGTTAAGTTGCTCGCAGCCTAACTCTACATTTAAGTATCCCGAAGTCGAAGATGTTGTCATTGCTAAAGTGCCACTTCCCCGCAGCGTCAAAGTTCCTTTAACAGGTAACTCAGCTTGAACAAGCAACTTCGTAAGTTTACCTAGAGACTGGTATTCTACTCTGATGTTCAAAGCACCAACACTGGTTAGCCACTGTCTTTCTACTACCGGAGTGGTTACTGAAACTGGTAGAGTCAGATTTTCCAGCAGTTGTTTAGCTGCTAGCAACGACAAAGCCATCTGTTGACGCGGTTGTAAATCTGAGTAATCGCTCTGAATAGCGGGCATTGTCTCCAGAGTACTTGCAGACCGATAGGTGCTTCTTAGCACCAATCCAGCTATATCATTTAGTGCTTGAGACTCATTGGGAAAAAAGTTCTCCACCACTTGAACTAATTTTGCCCCCAATGGCACTGAAGATGTCACTAAAGCCTGACATTGTTCTAGCAATTGCTGGAAAACTCTTTCCGGTAAGCGGGTTGGCAAGGTCAACTTTGACTGTTGTACCATCCATCCCCAGCTAGGAACGAGTGTCATTGACGGCTCATCAACAAAATCAGGATATTCGATTAATTGTGTTTCCCAAGGAAACAACGGTGGATGTTCTTGGGCTTGGATTTGTAGCCGATGCTTAAGGACAGCTTGAAAACGATCTTGCACAGTAGGAATTTCTCCCAATTGAAAGGTCTGGGGCGTTCCTCCTAATTTTGGCTCACTGCTTTTTGAAGCAGTGGCTTCCTTGAGGAGGTTTTTTACCCCGTCATTTTCCTCACATTCTACCGATCGCTCGTTATTTTTGACATCATCTGTCAATAACCAATCGAGACACCGGTGTTGTAAGGATTCTGAGTCACTATTCATGAGTAGATGCACCCGATCCGGAAACTAATGAGTTACGAATTTCCCAAGCTTGCTCAAGAATCTTAAACCATCGTTTTTGTAGTTGTGCCATTGACAGCCCTAAAGTTTTTGCTATTTTTTCATCAGCTTGTCCTTGTTGCTTCAACTCTAATAAAGACCGTTGCTTATTGTCCAGCTGTGCTGTATATACTTGCCATTGCTGAGGAGTTAAACCCAAGTTTGTGTGTAAAGAAGCTTCCAGCCACTCGTGAACTAATTCCCAACGGTGCAACAGGGCGAAGCGAATCAAATGATACTTAAAGCGCTGCTGCAAATAATCTCTCTGACGAGGAGTTAAACCTAAAATCGACTCAATTTCCTGTGCTGATAAATCTTGGAGGCGGAGGGAAAAATAATCAGCGCAGTCAGATTGTTGTCGTTGTTCGAGATAATTCATTAATTCCGTAACCACAACGGAGCGCAAGGTGTCTTCTTCGGGTTCGGGTTCGGCTTGCGTTGCCATTGTCGAGCGCAATTGGTGAATTGCTGGTTCTTCCCAAGAACCGTCACCTTCATTATTGCTACCTTCTGCGGCTTGTTCTATATCTACGCTGGTTTCTGGAGGTTGCTGTTGGGAAAAAGTTTGTGCCCGGAGGATAATTAGCTGTTGCTGGCGACCTGGTAAGGGAATGCGTCGCTTGCCGTAGCGCTCGGTAAATGCCATATACTCGGACAATTCCAAGAGTGTCTGAGGGCGATAAGTGGCACCAAGCTGATTTTCTCGCCGGAAAGCGTTCAACGCTTCTAAATAAAAACTTTGGAGAAAATCTTCAATTATCGTCAGCCGCCCTTGATAGCTCAATTGCTTCTGAGGAGGATTAATATATCGATAAATAATTGCACTCAGAGTACTGTGTAATTCGACTCTGCCCCGATTTGAACCCAACTGATAGTACCTGAGACACTGTTGCAGCCGATGCCGAGCCAAGGTCATCGCCGAGCTTTCTACAGATCCAGAAGCTTGGATACGTTTACTCTCATGACAAATCCGGTAGACTTCGGTGGTAATACGTCTTGCTACGTCGTGACAATTCTGTTCCGAAGCTTTGGTTGACTGCTGAAACTCCTTGGACAGGAGTTGAAAGATCGCCTCCACGCCTGTAGAATTTTCTCCCAGAATAGTTGCAGATGGAATAGTTGCGGTTGCGGCTGAATTCATAGTCTCGGTTTTCAAAAGACCCTAACTTAACTTAAATACAACCTGTAGGACTGTGGGTATTGGCTAGTTTGGTTTTACGTATAAGCTAAACGCAGGCCAATCCTATATTGAGGATATGGCTGATTTTATTATTCCCAATTCTGATGGGATTGTTCACACTTGATAGATGTTATTGCCATTACCCAGGAGCCGTATACAAGTCATTATGGATTTAGAAGCACAAATTCAATTGCTGATTGACAATGCACCCCGCGATGGTGTGACACCACACCTTGTTGCAGCAATTGCTCCTGCCCTTAGAGCGATCGCTCAAAAATTACGCTACTCCCAGTACTATATTCTCCAAAATTCGGAGTCAAGCTGGGTTTTAACTACATTAAGCAATCGTGCTAACCCAGGATTGGAAAAACGTGTGATTTACGCTTTCCCTACCATACAGGATGTCTCTCTAATTTCCCCTGATGGGCTTGACCCTCAAATGCTAGCTAAAATTACTCCTGTCACCCATATTTTGTTCCAATTGGTGGCATTAGAACCCGTAGATAGTATCGTTTTTTTGGAGACGCCGGGTAAGACCACTCATACCGTCGAAGTTCGGCGAACTGAACTAGAAAAACTCATGCAGAAACAGTTACGACAACAGCGATCGCCTAAACAGATCCCCCCTGATATTGCATAGAAAAAATTTGGATGTGGGGTTTTTTAGATACAATCCCACATCCAAATTTTTAAATCTCAATTTTCTTTAAAAAAGTTTTTTAAATCAGTGAAAAAAGAAATTTTTTCTTTCCGTTACACCATACGATTGACTCAACTTTCGATGAAACCTAAAATTGATTAAAAAATAGTTATCAGTGAACATTTTCCCTTTTCAAATTTTAGTTTCCTAGTGAAGCAGAGTTTTATACTTAAGAACTTTCACATAAAAAATATCCCATTTTTGATTGTGAAGTACCCAGTAACCAAAAACGGGTAAGTCTTTAGAGTGAGCGCTCAGTCAAACACTATTCACTCCCCAAGTAGTAATTTATTTTTTGGAAATCCTTAAGAACCTCCAAATAAAAACCCCACTTTCTAGCTGTTCAATAAGTGGATTGAATTAAACATAAAACTGCTTTAGTGCATTAAAGCGTTAACACAACACAACATTTCAGCTTTTCGGTACGTTATGTAAGCCACAACACACTTACATCTAAATCCCCACTTTCTACCTGAGAACTTTGATAACTGATTTAATAGAGGCGACTCAGTGTGTACTCAGCGATGTTAATCAATGCCTGGTGTGATTCTGAGAATGGCAGAACTGCAAGATGTTCAATTGCCAACTTAGCATGATGAGTAGCTAACTCTCGCGCCTGCTGTATACCTTGACTATCTTGAATCAATGCTAGTGCTTGCTCTAAATCTCCTTCTTGAGCAAACTTTCGTTCAATCAGCACTTCCAAGGATGGTTTTTGGGCTAAAGCAAATAAAACAGGTGCAGTTAAATTACCACTTTTAAGATCCGACCCCACCGGTTTACCCAAGGTATCTGCTGTACTGGTGAAATCTAGAATGTCGTCAACAATTTGAAATGCTATACCAAAATGACGACCGTAGTTATACAGATGCTCAACAGTTTCTTGTGAGACTTCACTGAGTAACCCAGCAGCTTTAGAACTGTTAGCGATTAATGAAGCTGTTTTGTAATAACTCTTCTGGAGATAAGTATCAATAGAAATGCCAGCATCAAAACGATTTAATCCCTGCTGGATCTCCCCAGTAGCCAAATCCATAATTACTTCTGAGAGGAGTTTTACCACCTCCAAATTGTCCAAGTTTGCTAAATACCAGGACGATTGAGCAAAAAGAAAATCTCCTGCTAATATGGCAATGCGATTACCGAACAAACTATGAACGGTAGGAACGCCTCGCCGCGTATCTGATTCATCTACCACATCGTCATGTACTAAGCTTGCTGTGTGAATCATTTCTGTAATCTCAGCTAGGCGGCGATGACGCGGTGTAATCTCTTGAGCTAACATTGTAGCCCGCGATATTAGCAGGACAATTGCTGGTCTGATACGCTTTCCCCCAGCTCCGAATAGATGTTCGGCTGCCATAAACAGGATGGGGTGGCGATTTCCAACTAGCTGCTTTAGGTTATCTGCTAGTAGTCGCAGGTCTGCTTCCACAGGGGTAAACAGGGAGGTGGCTGGGGTCATGGATGGGCGGACTCTGACTTAGGTTACGAAAGTTTACATATCCTATACTCATTTTAAGATAACCCTGTGCCAGCGCAAAGTTTTCATCAGGTAATCCCGTTTTTATGAGTCTATGGGTGATAATTAAGGTTGCCAAGATTTTTGTCAATAAGCAATTGTACTTAATTAGTGGCTGCTCAAACTTTAAACTAACTTAAAACAAGAATTCTCAGTACACGAAAAAAATGTTAGATTAAATTGTGTTAAGTAGTTTCTCATCTCACCTTTCTCGTCACAGTTCTGAAAATATTCAAGCAATATTACTTATTGACAAAAATGAAGTGATTTAAATTCGTCGCAAAGAGTAAGGCTAAATTTCTCCAGATTAAGGTGTAGCTCTTCAAAAAATTTGAAATTTAGCAGCCGAATAAGCTCAAAATTCAGGGTCGTTGTGTTACGCTAAAATATAGGAATTTTAAATTTTGTAAGATATTCGCAGCCCAAAAGTTAAGTCAGCTACTAGTTGATTTTACTTAATTGGTGCTGTGAGCCTAAAATAAATATTCGTCGGTTAGATTAAGGGAATAAATTCTTTAATTTTTCCTACGATGGGTAAAACTCCTGGTTTGGAGCTATGTGATATCCCTATGGGAAGCCGCTACACGTACTTAGCGCACGTAGAGCGCAAGCATTGCTCTTTATTGCAGCAGTTTAAGCAAAAATAAAGCAGATCGAGTAGACCGCTGAGAATCGTAGTTTTAGATTGCTAAACGGCAAGCTAACTGCTGTGGGATCTATGGTTTGCAAGAAGTCGCATTAGGTCATAAATTCTTTGTCCGTAGAGGATTTTATCTCTATAGGTAATTTTACCATAGGAAACTACAGTCATCAAGAATGTACTTGCTTGGCTGAGGTTCTACTAATTTTATGAAATTTTATATTCGTTTAGAAGGGTGCTAGTAGAACAATGATTTACGGAAGTATACCTATGATGATTTTTATTTTAGCCTCTGGATATTTGTTCACAGTCTACCTGTTATTAGCACTGGCGAAGCGAACGGGTACAAAAACTGTTCCTACAAGTTTCTCTTCATCTACCAAAGGAAAACATAAGCAGGAGATATCAGTTAATAGTCAATAGTCATTTGTCATTTGTCCTTAGTCCTTCGTCATTTGTTTCGATAAATGACTAAGGACTAGGGACTAATTAGTTTTATTGGAGTTGGGAAATAGCGATATCGGTGAAAGAAACCTCTTCAACCATTGGTGTATAGCCTAGCCACTGCACTCCTGACTGAGAAAACTGTTGCGGACAACCGCTGACGGCGAAGCGAGTTGGTAATGGTAGATGAGTATTTCTTAAGCCTAGTAAGTCTAGTTCTTGCGCACAAGCCGCCACAACATGAACAGCTGGATCGACCAACTGGACTTGAGAGGGGAGGAGCGATCGCAGTACTGGTGTAAGATGCGGATAATGGGTACAGCCGTGAACTAGGGTGTCAATTTCCTGCTCTAATAAAGGCTCTAGGTAGCCTCGTGCGACTTGTGCAGTGTAAGGATCGTGAATGCGGTTTTGCTCAATCAATGGCACAAACTCTGGACATCCAACTTGCCAGACTTGGACATCGGGAGCAATTTCGAGAATAGCGTGCTTATAAGCATTACTTTTAGCTGTAGCTGGAGTGGCAATTACACCAATCCGCTTTCCTTGTTGCACCGCAGCTTTTGCACCTGGTAGGATTACTCCCAAAATAGGTATGCTAAATTCTTGACGCACGGTTTCTAGGGCTAAGGCAGAACTGGTATTGCAAGCCATAATTACCATTTTTACCTGCTGCTGTTGTAGCCAGGTAATAATTTCACGTGTAAATCGTAAAATTTCTGCTTGTGAACGAATTCCGTAAGGAAGTCTAGCTGTATCCCCAAAGTAAACAATTGATTCATTGGGGAGTTGTCGATAGATTTGTCGCAGTACTGTCAGCCCACCCACACCACTATCAAAGATGCCAATTGGGGCACGTTGGGGTTCTCGCTCGGAAAAATCGTCAAGATTTCCTTCAAAAATGGAAGATGAATACACAGGCAGATATATATTTAGGTTTTGGGATTTAAAATACAGAATTTAGCAGACAATCTCTAATTTGACTACTAAATTCTGCGCGTCAAAGAAGTTTAAATACCACCTCTTTAATTAGTAATTTGTACTATATTACCTCTGCTGTAAGTATTTTAGAATGCCACGAGCGATCGCTTCTGCCATCCGATTTTGATATTCTGGTGTTCCCAATCTGGGATTATCCTCGTAACCAGTCATATAGCCTGTTTCTACCAAAATCGAAGGCATGGAGCTTTTCCTGAGAACATAGAATCTCGCTTTGCGAGTTCCCCGATCTTTAATAGTACCGATGTCCTGGAGAATGGTTTTACGAACTACTTCAGCCAGACCATAACCACTATCGAAATAATATACTTCTAAGCCATTGACATCAGGGCGATTATCAACGGAATTAGCGTGAATACTGACAAACAAAGTCGCATTAACCCGCTTGGCAATATCTACCCGTCCCTGAAGTTCTACGAAAAAGTCGGCATCTCGTGTTAGTACCGCTTGTACACCATTTTGCTCTAAAATTGCTCCTACCCTTTTCCCAATAGGCAGAATTACATTCTTTTCTAAAAGTCCTCCCAAACCAGGGGCACCTGAGTCTTTTCCACCATGTCCTGGGTCAATAACTACTAGCAATTTCCCTCTGGGAACTGAGGGGCGTGGCTGTGGCTGGGAGATTGGACGGGGATTATCTATGGGATTTGGTAATTGTCCTTGGTCTGGTAATGGCAGAGGAGGTAAAGCAATGGGTGGTGTGATGCTGCTACTACGTCGTAATTCTAAAGCTAAAAGCTGGTCGCCAACTTGGTTGAGTTCCCCAATTTGTACTCCAGCGGCTGGTTGAACCAAGACGGTGACAGTGTTGGATTCTTGTGGTTGCAGGCGTACCCGCAAAATCGGGCTATTAGGATTAAAAGTCGGGCCTGTGACTTTCGGAGCTAACTTAGCATTGTTGATAGTGATGCGGAACAGACCAGAGGTTCTATCCCAGCCTCCTGTAGCAGACAAAGTTTGGTCGGCTCGAATCAGCAGTTGTGTAGCATTATTAGCCAGTTGTACAGACTGAATGCTAGCAGGTGTGTTACTTGGTGCTATGGGACGTGGACTGTTACTTCCAGGTAACTGGGCAACTCCACGACTGGGTAGAATCACAAAACCACCAACACTGCTAGTGGTTGCTCGCCAATTTGGACTATTTTCATCTACTTGTAAAGTCAGGCGAACAACAGATGGACTAGTTTGCAGCTGGCTGAACTGGATACGGCTAACACCATAGCGATTAATTGACAAATCTCGCTGCTCTAAACTTGGTGATAGAGTTGCGCCAGCAATATCGATGTTAATTGCTTTTTGATCGTTGCTACGATTTACCTGAATCTGAGGATTACCACCATTGGTACGGACAAAAAAACCATCACCAGTGACTTGTAAGTTCTCAATTTGAGTAACTTTGGCGACAACCATTCTGTTGTTCAGCGCTCTGGTGTTCAGTGGATTTACAGAGCCGCTTGTTACCACATTATAAATATTCCTTGGGGGAAATGTTGGTGTAGATGTTCTGGGTGAAGTATCAGAGGCTATAGCTTGTTCTGGTTGCCCTTCAGTGTTTCTTGCAGGTACATTGTCCGCTTCTGGTCTAGGCAATTGCACTGTCCAGCGATCGCCAGTTGTACCCACAAATTGCACTCGTTTGGGGTCTAAACTATAACCAGGAGTTAGTTCAACCACTATGCGCGTTGTTTGTTCGTCAAACTGCCCAACACGGATTGAACGAATTGCACCACCCACTTGTTGGGTTAGCTGCGGGCGGCCAAATGTGGTTCCTGGTAAATCAATTACTAGACGAGTCGGGTTAAATATTAATTGTGCTTGGGGTTGAACATCCCCTTGAGTATTAATTTCCAGCTTGTTTTGATTGGCATCAAAACGCCAAGATTCAAGTCTCGCGGCCATTGCCGGCGACGATAGCATGAAGATGGTTCCAATAGTACTGGATAGTAACCAGCGTAATTTCACAGTCTTTTCTCCTGATTCACATTTATGGGAGCCGTCAACATCTCAACATATTGGCTAATCCTCACACCGTCACCGCGCACACTTGAGTTTTGCGCTGTTATTAAGACACAGCTAATGGCGTAAAATATAGCACGCTCCTCTGATTTTGCCATGCCACTAGCCTATATAAATTTGACTGCCAATTTTAGATTTTAGATTCCCGATTTTAGTTTTCTGCCAGACTAGGGTCTTGCTACACTACCACCTGTTGTAGGTGATACAAATCCAAAATAGTTTGACTGAGTGTAGCCGTACCTTCCAAAGAAGCAAGCTACACATAGCGTTCCACAGGACAATCTAAAATCCAAAATTTGTTGAATTGCAAAGTATCAAATGACAATAACAAAGAAGCTACTCTTATTCCGCCGCAAGAATACTTAAATTGTTTTACTACTAAATTGGATAAAAATGGTAAAGATTAGATGTACTTACTCAACAATTTAGAAATTTAGACTAAATTACTTATCTTCTCTTTAGATACTGAAGAACCCCACGAGCGATCGCTTCTGCCATTTGATTTTGGTAAGCTGAAGTTCTGAGCCTAGCCATATCCTGCCTACCACTCATATAACCCGTTTCCACGAGAATAGAGGGCATAGAACTTTTTCTGAGGACATAAAATCTAGCTCGCCGCACTCCCCTGTCTTTGATATTCAGGCTTTGGAGAATACTGCTATGGACAATGCGAGCTAGACCCAAACCACTGTCGTAATAATACGTTTCCAAGCCATTAACATCGGGACGACTCGCACCTGCGGAATTAGCATGGATGCTAACAAATACATCAGCATTAGCTCGTTCTGCTAATTGCACCCGTCCTGGAAGGGTAACAAAATAGTCAGAATCGCGCGTCATAATAACCTGTACGCCATTTTGCTGCAAAATCTCAGCCAGTCTTTTACCAATAGGCAAGATAACATCTTTTTCGCGCGCCCCACCTATGCCAAGCGCTCCTGAGTCTTTACCACCATGTCCGGGGTCAATAATAACTACCACTCGCCCATTGGTAACTCGGCGCTGTGGTTGTATTAGGGGTCGCGGATTTGGATTATTTGGGTCTGGGAATGGCCCGCGGTTCGGCGGTGGTAGCCCAGGTAAAGCATAGGGTGGTCTTCCGGGAAGGGTGACAACTCGCCGAGAACCTTGTATTGGTACCAAAAGCTGGTCGCCGATTTGCTGGGGTTGCCCAATTTGTACTCCTCCTGCGGGTTGAACCAAAACAACCACTGTATTGGATGCTTGAGGTTGCAGACGTACCCGAAGAATAGGGCTATTGGGAGCAAAAGTAGGCCCTATAACTCTGGGAGCTAACTTGGCATTGGTAATTGTGACTCGGAAAATACCTAAGGATCTATCCCAGGTTCCCGTAGCAGATAAAGGTTGGTTGCCTCTAATTAGCAATTGTTTGCCATTATCAGCAAGTTGCACAGATTCAATTGTTGCTGGCGAGTTATTGGTAGATGCTCTACTGGGAAAGGAAACGGCTTCTGACTGATTGTCCGAATTATTACTTCTAGGCAATCTGACAACCCGACTAGGTAAAACAATCAAACCACCATCGCTACTATTAGTTGCTCGCCAATCTGGGCTATTTTTATCTACTCGCAAAGTTAGCCGGACACCAGGAGGTTGGCTTTGCAATGAGGTGAATTCGACGCGGCTAATACCATGTTTGTTAACGGGTATATTACTCTGCTGCGTCAGACGTGGTGATAAAGATGCACCAGAGATATCTAGAAAGATGGTAGCGCGATCGCGGCTACGAATTACCTGAATCGGAGGATTACCACCACTGGTACGAATGAACAACCCATCACCTGTTACCTGTAAGCTCTCAATTTGAGTTGCCCCTCGTGTAGTAGTAGCAACCCTTGAAATATTAGATTGACGTTCGGAGTCTGGGGTAACTACACTGTAAGCACTTCTAGGAGATGAAGCTACTTTTTCGACTTCTGGTTTCGGTAATTGCACCGTCCAGCGATCGCCAGTTGTACCAACAAATTTCACTCGTTTCGGGTCTAAACTGTAACCAGGAGTCAATTCGACAACTATGCGTGTTGTATCGATATCAAACTGTCCAACACGAATTGAGCGAATTCCACCACCCACCTGTTGGGTTAACTGTGGACGACCAAATGTAGTTCCCGGCAAATCAATTACCAGCCGAGTTGGGTTGAAAATTAGTTGTGCTTGGGGTTGAACTGCTCCCACAGTATTAATTTCCAGCCTGTTTTGATTGGCATCAAAGCGCCAAGATTCAAGTCTCGCGGCCATTGCTGGCGACGATAGCATGAAGATAGTTCCAATAGTGCTGGCTAGTAACCAATGTAATTTCACAGTCCTTTCTCCTAATTCACATTCATGGGAGCCGTCAATATCTCAACTCATTGGTAAATCATCACACCATCACCACTTAAACTTGACTTCTGAATCCCTTGTTTGATTTTTAAGCCAGTATTTAGACACACTTAAATCATCGATCGGGTTTCAAATTAAGTTTAAATCCCCATGCGAAACCTTCCACCTTTACAGGTGGAGAACTCTGACTCCCAATAAAGCTAGAAAACTGATAATTGATAGCTGTTTACTGATAAGTGTTTGTTCTTTGCTGCCATCGATGCACTGAATAAATAATTCCCATTACTGTCAAACGATCTAGCAAAATTATGGGTGTTACTCCCCAATTATCTGGAAAATATTCAGATAAAGGCTCACAAGCCCAGGGAGACTAGAAATTAAGTAACATTCTGAATGCTGGTAGAAATTATAAACAAATGATTATTCTACAATCACACGGGACGGAGATTTGAGGATAGAAGTTTCCACTGCACAATTGGAGCAGAGGGGCAGGGGAGCAGGGGAGCAGGGGAGCAGGAGGAGAATAACTCCTAACTCCTAACTCCTAACTCCTAACTCCTAACTCATTACTCCTAACGCCCCATTCCCCATTCCCCATTCCCAATAATTAACGATCGCCAGAATCTGGAGTTACTCCCAAATTGCTGCTGTCATTTGATGCTGGCACCCTCGACTGAGGTGGTTCAATTACCAACGAAGTCCCAGAGGAACCGTCTAAAATTAGTTGCTCTGAATTTCCGTCCACGGTTTTTGGATCTGGAAACACAAATCGTAACAATGGAGGAGCTAAAAAGGTTGTCAAGATAACCATCATGATAATTGCTGCCCCTAATGGTTTCGAGAGAGCGCCACTGGCAGCGCCGACACCAGCAAACACTAACCCAACCTCGCCTCTAGGAATCATCCCCACACCGATCGCTAAACGGTTGATTTCCGGTTGACCAAACACGCTTAAACCTGTGATTACTTTACCGAGAATGGCTACTGTAATCAGGAAAGTTGCCATAATTAGACCTTCACGATTGTCGGGAATTGCTGGGTTTAAAACTCCCAAATCGGTTTTTGCCCCAACAGTCACAAAGAAAATTGGCACTAACATATCGGCAATGGGACAGACTTGCCTTTGCAGTTCTTTACGCTTATCTGTTTCTTCTAGAACTAAACCAGCTGCAAAAGCTCCTAAAATTGCTTCTAATTGGATGACGGCGGCCAGGTATGCCATAGCAAAAGCGAAGACGAATGCTGGGATTACTAGTCCACCGCGTGTTTTGAGTTGATCGGCGATCGCTACAAAGGACTTATTGAAAACATTCCCTAGTAGGATTGCTCCCAAAATAAAACCAGTGGCACTGATAATCAAATAAATCACTTTGCTGACATCCACCACGCCGTCTTTAGCTAAACTGGCAACTACCGCTAAAACGATGATTCCTAGTACGTCATCAATTACCGCAGCACCCAAAATAATCTGCCCTTCTTTAGAATTGAGCCGCCCCAATTCTGACAGCACTTTGGATGTCATCCCAATACTAGTAGCAGTCAAAGCCGCCCCTGCAAAAATTGCAGGTATAGCGCTAATCCCAAACAAAGTCATTAGACCCACAGTCCCAGCAGCAAAGGGTACTGCTACCCCAACTACTGCGACAACAGTAGCTTGAATACCAACTGCCATTAAATCTTTTAAATTCGACTCCAAGCCGATTTCAAACAGCAAAATGATCACACCCAATTCTGCCAGAACGGAAATGACCTCGGACTGGGCTGCAAACACTGCTGGAGCGGCTTCAGGCGTTAAACCAGCAGTGGTTTGAAGGAAGGACACAATCAAAGAATTAGAACTGTCTGTGCCGCCTTCTGGAAACACTAAAAGATGGAAAACAGAGATGCCAACTACCACACCGCCAACGAGTTCGCCTAAAACAGGCGGCAAACCCACTTGGTTTGATAACTCTCCACCAACTTTGCTGGCGAGATAAATGACTACTAAGCTTAGTAGCACTGCTTCGACTACCATTGAACTGTCTGCGGCTTGTGTTGCGCTAGCCAGCAGAGGAAAAGAGAAGTTGATTGGTTCTAACAAATGCATTAGGTTCTCTGAAAATCCTTCTCTTTGATTTTGACGCGTTTCTGAAAAACATCCTATGGAGAAGCAATCCGAATTCAAAATGAATACGGCGTAAACGTTTCATTTAGGCTGTGCAGTACTAGTGTAATTTTTTTAGTTTCAAAAAATGTAACCATTTCAGCTTTTGACGATCGCAGTGTCAAAGTAAGAACATACGAATCGTATCTAGCGATCGCACTTAAGTTATGAAAAACTTGTGGTGGTTGTTGGTTCTCAACGACCAGCAGAAGATTGCTATATACCTTTATTTAAAACATCTGTGGATACTTTGAGGAGTGCAAATATGATGACTAGAGCCGCTTTACCCGGTTCTCATTTTCCATCGGCAAACCTGTGGAAAATACTGCCTTTAGCAATGCTTGTATGTGCAACTTTTGCACTACCTGCATTCGCACAAGAAAAAGATAGATTGTCACGAACCCTTAGTGTCAGTGGTCGCGGAGTCGAAACAATTCCGACAACTCTGGCACAAGTTAGTTTAGGAGTGGAGATTCAGGGGAAAACAGCCCAAGAGGTACAGCAAGAAGCCGCTCAGAGGTCATCGGCGGTGGTTGCGTTTCTCAAGAGCAAAAATGTTGAAAAATTACAAACTACCGGTATTCGTCTCAATCCGGTTTACAGCTACACCAATAATGTGCAGCGAATTACAGGCTATGCTGCCACTAACACTGTGAGTTTTAGTATTCCTGTTGAGCAAGCTGGGACATTATTGGATGATGCAGTCAAAGCCGGTGCAACACAAATTAACGGTATTACTTTTGTTGCGAAAGATGAAGCGATCGCCGCGGCTCAAAAGCAAGCATTAAAAGAAGCTACTCAAGACGCGCGGCAGCAAGCTGATGCCGTTTTTAGTGCCTTGGGTTTTAAATCCAAAGAAATAGTCAGCATTCAAGTTAATAATGCTAATACGCCTCCACCACCACCAATGTTTTTACGGGCTGAGGCTGCGAAATCAGCTGATGCTTCCACCCCGATTGTTGGTGGTGAACAGCAAGTAGAAGCATCGGTGACGTTGCAAATTAGTTATTAGTCATTTGTCATTTGTCATTAGTCCTTTGTCATTTGTAAAGGCAAAGGACTAATAATCAATTCCCACTTGCCTGAGCAAAGCCGTACCCCTCCGGGAAGCAAGCTACGCGTAGCGTCTCGCAGAGAAGGGATGCCTAATTAAAAATGTTCTGAAGACATATCACCTGTACCGCCTTCTCCATCACGCTTAGAGCCTAATAAATCTAGTTGGTCTACTCTAATAATTGGTGTAGAACGGTTTGCTCCTGTTTGGCGATCGCTCCATGTGTCAAACTTTAAGGAACCTTTGATGCCTATTAAGCTTCCCTTACGCACATAATTACCTGCTACTTCAGCCGTCTTATCCCATAACTCCAGCGTGAACCAGTCAGGTTCATCGCTGTTGCGCGATCGCCTTTTTACCGCGAGTGTCAATCTACACTTCACACTCCCAGACTCAAAATACTTTATATCAGGGTCGCCACCTACACGACCAACAAGGGTGACAATATTAATACTCATGTGCGTTACCTTTCAGTACAAACGTACTTAGCAATTTCGACTTTCATCATAGCGAATTGTGAAAGACTTGAAAATAATGTGTTAAACAGTTAACAATATAATGGACTTGAAAATTTATACACACTATTTGGAGTAAACACATAAAAGTATACGGATATACTAAGTTAACCAGAGAATATTAAAAAGTACGGGGCTTGAGACATACTAAATATTCCTGGGAATCATATAAAAATATAGTCTAGTTTACTCAACTCAGGATACAAACATAATCGAATCAAGCACGATTAACTCTTACCGTTGTAGTCAAGAAGTATCGCACATAGGGGGCTTACAGACGCGTGGGTATTTTTAGAAACTTTCGCACTTCATGGGATATGGGTATCGACCTCGGTACTGCAAACACCCTGGTTTATGTATCTGGTAAAGGTATTGTACTACAAGAACCTTCTGTAGTTGCTATCGATGTCAATGAAAAGGTTGCACTAGCAGTAGGAGAAGAAGCCAAAAAAATGCTCGGTCGCACACCGGGAAATGTGATTGCTTTGCGTCCTTTGCGGGATGGTGTAATCGCTGACTTTGATATAGCCGAACTGATGCTGAAAAGCTTTATTCAGCGTGTAAATGAAGGTAAATCTCTAATCCTACCCCGAATTGTCATTGGTATTCCCAGTGGCGTTACAGGAGTAGAAAGACGAGCGGTGATGGATGCAGCTCACCAAGCAGGAGCAAGAAAAGTCTATTTAATCGATGAGCCTGTAGCTGCGGCCATTGGTGCAGGACTACCTGTTGCCGAAGCGACTGGCAACATGATCATCGATATTGGTGGTGGGACAACAGAAGTTGCAGTGCTGAGTCTTCAAGGTACGGTAATCAGCGAATCAGTACGCATTGCTGGAGATGAACTGACTGATGCGATCGTTCAGTATATTAAGAAAGTTCATAATTTAGTCATTGGTGAACGTACTGCCGAGGAAATCAAGATTCGGCTTGGTTCTGCCTATCCGACTAATGATGATAATGACGCGATGATGGAAGTCCGAGGCTTACACCTGCTTTCGGGTCTACCGCGAACTGTAACCATCAAAGCCCCAGAAATCCGTGAAAGTATGATGGAACCGCTATCAGTAATTATCGAAGCTGTGAAGCGGACACTAGAACGCACACCGCCAGAACTGGCAGCAGACATTATTGACAGAGGGATTATGTTAGCTGGTGGCGGTGCTTTGCTCAAAGGCATAGATACCCTTGTTAGCCATGAAACAGGGATTATTACCCACATTGCTGCCGATCCTTTGAGCTGTGTTGTGCTGGGAACAGGTCGTGTGTTAGAAAACTTTAAACAGTTGGAACGAGTTGTTATCGAAAGCTCTCGCAATATGTAACAAAAAAAATATCAGACTTGAGTTCTATTTGAGTTCTATTTGGGTTCTATATACATAGAATCCAAGTAGAACTTAATTTATATAAGTACATGTAGGTATATATGGTGACAATACGGCGTTGGTGGGATCGTAAAGGGTTGCAAATTGGCTTGTTAGCTTTAGTAGTTGGTAGTGCTTGGATATTGCGACAGACTCAAGGAGAACTAGTGCTTGAGACATATCAGGCAATTACCCGTCCATTAGAGATGTTGCAGTCAGGGCCAACTCCAGAAGAACGTCTTAGAGATGCCCGGATAATGGAATTGCAAACCCGTATAGTAGATTTGGAAAGTCAAAAGACAAAATTACAAGATTTATTAGGCTATGTGGAAAAAGAGCCACTAGCATCACGGCCAGTTCCAGCACGGGTGGTGGGACGTAGTGCTGACCAATGGTGGCAACAAGTGACGCTGAATCGCGGTGCAAATGCAGGGATTCAGGAAGGCTTCATAGTCAAAGCAGAAGGCGGATTGGTGGGTTTGGTGGAGAGCGTAACTCCTAATACTAGCCGCGTGTTGTTAATCAGTGACCTCAAGAGTCAAGTGGGTGTATCGATTAGCCGCACAGCAGCTAAAGGCGTTTTACGAGGAGATTCTTCTGCTGAAGCTGTATTGGAGTTTTATGAAAAAGTTCCAAATGTGAAAGTAGGAGATTTAGTTTCCACATCTACTTATAGTCAGAAATTTCCCTCTGGTTTGGCAGTAGGACGAATTAAGTCGTTGGATTTAAAGAAACTCCCGGCATCAGTGGCGAAAATTGAGCTTTTTCCGCCAATCCGTTCTCTTGATTGGGTAGCTGTTTATCCCAAACCAGAAAACCAAGAGTCGGCAAATCAAGTGCCGCAAAAGTCTAAGTAAATTCTTTGAAAAAATCACTAGAAAAATGAAGATTCCTGCATTTGGTGGTAGCAGGCAGAAAAAGCCAAAATCGTCAGAGCGAAAATCGAAATTCCGAATTCAGCCGCTTGCTCGTTGGCATCCCGGTATACGTCAGTTGTTTGGTTGGATAGTGACGGCTAGTTCTGTACTGTTATGTTTGCTATTATTACCAACCCGATTCCCAGGTATGGAATTGTTGGGAATTGGCCCTAACTGGTTATTAATTTGGGTAGTAGCTTGGAGTGTGAAGCGCACGGTGTTTGCCGGAGCATTAGCTGGTATAGTTCTGGGACTACTCCAAGATTCGATGACATCACCTAGCCCGACTCATGCCATCAGTTTAGGGATAGTGGGGGCTTTAACTGGTCTGCTCCAGAAACAGCGTTTTATCGAAGAAGATTTTATTTCGATTGCTGTAATTGTCTTTGTTTTGGCAGTTTTGGCAGAAACTATCTTTGGGTTGCAATTAACTTTGCTGGGCAATGAGCGTAAGGTGACAGATATTTGGACATATTATCAGCGCGTCGCTCTGGCCTCTGCCATTCTGAGTAGTCTGTGGGCGCCTGTCGTCTATTATCCGTTGAATCTTTGGTGGCAGCGGCTGAAATTATTGGAGCAATAGTAAAGTTAGAGACGCGATTAATCGCGTCTGTACAAGAATTAGGAGTAGAGACAGGATTAATCGCGTCTGTACAAGAATTAGGAGTTAGGAAGGGAATAGGTTACAGGTGACAGTAAAGAAAATTATCTTTTGTACCCTGTAACCTAAATCTTTATGAATTTGAGCAACCTCTGGCAATATGGATTCAAGTTACAGTGAACTGTAAGTCTGAATATTACAGACTCATGTAAGTTGAGACAGCCAATAATAGCGCCTAGATATTACTGTTTAATTATCAGGAGCAAAGCGCGATTCTCTTGTGGAGAGGCTGCGCGATCGCGTGCAGAATATTTACAGTGTTGCCTAAAATTATGGATAATTCCCCAGTAATCGCTCAAGCAGATGCATCCTTACCAAATTACACTCAGGAAAATACACCAATAGTGGAGTCAGCAGCTGGCTCGAATTCACCACCGAAGCAAAACGTAGGAACTGACTTTGACTCTCGTATGATGCTGCGGTGTTTAGAACTTGCCCGTCGCGCTTTAGGGCGGACTTCGCCCAATCCGTTAGTGGGAGCGGTGATTGTCAAGGATGGCGAAATTGTCGGCGAAGGATTTCATCCTCGCGCAGGTGAGCCTCATGCAGAAGTGTTTGCCTTGAGGGCAGCAGGCGTTGGCGCAGCCTCTCCTCAGGAGAATCGCGCTCGTGGTGCAACAATCTATGTCAGCCTCGAACCTTGCAATCACTACGGACGTACTCCCCCTTGTTCGGAAGGATTGATCGAAGCAGGGGTGGCAAAAGTAGTAGTGGGTATGGTTGACCCCAATCCACTGGTGGCTGGAGGTGGCATCGCCCGTTTACGAGCGGCAGGAATCGAAGTATTGGTTGGAGTAGAAGAGGAAGCCTGTCGTCAGCTAAATGAAGCTTTTGTACATCGCATTCTCTATAAGCGACCTTTGGGAATTTTAAAATATGCCATGACTTTAGATGGCAAAATTGCTACTACCTCTGGTCATAGCGCTTGGGTGACAAGTCAAGAAGCCCGCAGTGAAGTACATCTAGTGCGGGCGGCTTGTGATGCCATAATTGTCGGCGGTAATACAGTCCGACAAGATAATCCTTACTTAACCAGCCATCAGGTGGGGGCACATAATCCCCTACGAGTGGTGATGAGTCGCCATCTTAACTTACCGGCCAGTGCCCATCTGTGGCAAACCGCGGATGCTCCAACTTTGGTGTTGACACAGAAGGGTGCTAACCCCGATTTTCAAAACCTGTTGCTCAACCAGGGTGTGGAGGTGGTGGAATTAGCATCACTGACACCGGATAAGGCAATGGCATACTTATATGAACGAGGTTTTTGTAGCGTGCTGTGGGAGTGTGGTGGTACTTTAGCTGCTAGTGCGATCGCTCAAGGAGCAGTGCAAAAAGTTTTGGCATTTATTGCCCCAAAAATCATTGGTGGCAGTATTGCTCCCACACCAGTGGGCGATTTAGGTTTTACTACCATGACTGAGGCGTTGTCTTTAGAACGTGTTCGTTGGCGTGTAGTAGGCTCTGACTGCTTAGTGGAAGGTTATTTTTCCCCAAAAGCTAATAGTCAACAGTAATAACACTTGACGATCGATCTATTTATTTATCTTGATTTTGCGTTGGCGTAGCCCGCACTTCTCTGCGAGACGCTGCGCGTAGCTTGCTTCCACGAAGTGGTACGACAAAGCTCAGTGACCGCCGTAGGCATCATGAACATTGGCGTTCATGGGCAAGATCGCGTATGAGGGCTAGTCGAGATTGAATGTAGTGGCTAAGAAAATCAGTTTCGTTAGAATCTAACAACACTTGCGTTTCGGTTTGTTTCACTAACCACTGCACCAAGCTAGCATCATCCAGTTGTAAAAGGAGCTTGGCTTGAGCGGTTTCAACCACTGACCAAAGCTGACGTATGATTGTAGGAGTCATCAGACCTCAATTGAATAATTTAGCTTTGCTGTCTTCAGATTACACAATTCCAATCGAACTTTACGACATGAATGTAGAAGCTGAGACAAGTATTATTAAAAACTTAATAATGGTATTTATAACTTTATGAAGATTAAGAATTGAAAATAAAGAATGGGGAATGGGAAACACAGATTTTTATGGATTTAGTTGCAAAATTTAGAAAACAAATGCACTAATTCTAAAAATTGGGTTTTTGTGTTTGGGAAGACTGAAATTATCTTGATTGTAGCCGAATAAAGTCAGTTCTTGAATCACTATGTTGAATACTGAGTCTGTCTTGTAGGATACAAAAATCTAACTTTCGAGAACAGTGTTTGCCAGAAAGTTAACACTGTTTGGCTGTAGATGGATTTACAAAATCATGTAAATCTGCATCCCAAATGCTGATGTAAATAAAATCACATTGTTGGCGGATAATTTGACCCTTGACTGAGCCATTTTTAAAACTAAAATTATCAGATTGACGCTGTTGTACCTGTTTGAGTCCCTGCTTAATTTCTTCAGTGGCTTGCCCTGCTAACATTCCATTCAAGGTAGTCTCCATTACTTCTGGATCTACCGATTGAGCAAAAGATACCTCAGTTTGACGCAGCGTTTTAGAATTGCGATCGAATAAGTAGCCAAGGTCAATTTTGTTTGGCACTAGTTTGTAAACGACAGCACGAGTTTTGCCCCATGCGCCTCTTAAATCTTGATTTGGTTTGCCGAGGGTAGCTTCTACGATGTTTCTTGTTGTACCTGTAGGGAATGCGGGAACGCTTTCTCTGCTGGCAGTGGCAGCTAATTTACTGCGCGGCTTGTTTTGTGGTGTGGAACGAACTTCTGGTTTGGGAACTGCGCTTACCTCATCCTTTGGTTTTGGCTGTGGTGTGGATACTGCTATCGGTGCTGGAGTATCTAAAGTGACAGGCTCTTTTTCTAGCTGTGGTATGGGTACAACTGGGGAATTAGAGGTTGGTCGCCGTTGTGGTGGTGAGCTAGGGATAACTGGAACTGGAGACGTTTGGGAGGAAACGGGCGGTTCGGTAGATGCAGAAGTAGGAAAAGATTCTGGCGATGGCGTGGGATTTGTGCCAATGGTTGTTTCTGGTTGTTGCTGACGAATGATGCTAGGAATTGCTACTGCACCAATCAAGCCGCCTATCAACAAACTACCAACAATCACAGCAGGTTTTTGCCAGTTTCCAGGATTGGAAGACTCTGGAATCGCAGAATTGTTTTGTGGAGAATATAATGGCTGAGTTTGCCGAGTCGATGCGGTGGGAGAAAAACTAACTCTAGAAGGATTTGCAGTTAACTCAGTAGGTATATTACTAGCAGATTGCAGGGCGTATAGCATTTTACTAGCAGTGCTGTAGCGATCGCCAGCATGAGGCTTAATTGCCTGATTGAGTACCGCCGCCAATTGGGAAGAGACGTTAGGGACGTGCTGCTGCCAAAGTATTTCCCCAGTTTTTAGATCGGTTACTAGTTCTTGCGGGTGTTTGCCAGTCAGTAGATAAATTGCCGTTAAACCTAAACTGTAGATATCAGTGGCGTAAACTGGGCGACCAACGGCTTGTTCGCTAGGCATATATCCTGGCGTACCAATGACAAGCGATCGCGTGGGGTATCCTGGAGAATTCACCACTGAACGGATTGTTTCTTTGACTGCACCAAAATCAATCAAAACTGGCTCGTTATCAACAGAACGCAGAATAATGTTATCTGGCTTGATATCCCGGTGAATAATGCCTTTACTGTGAACATAATCTAAAACTGAAAGCAGACTCAAGAGAATTCGCCGAACAGCAGTTTCACTCTCAAATCCTTTGGCTTCGACAATTTTTGTCAGAGTTTGACCGTGAATCCATTCTTGGACGAGGTAAAACTGTCCATTCTCAGAAAAGTAGGCATAGAGTTTGGGAATTTGGTGACTACTTTCACCCAAATACTCCAAGGTTGCGGCTTCCCGTTCAAACCGTTGTTGGATAAGTTGGTAGGTTTGCGGGTCATTATTGGTTATCGGTTTTAGTTGCTTGATTACACAGCGGCGGCGAGAAGGCATGTGGACATCTTCTGCTAGAAAGGTTTCGCCAAACCCACCAGCGCCGATTACCTGGATAACTTGATAGCGATTGTTCAGCAGGGTTATTGTCATGAAAAATTATAAGCGTAGACACCCAGTGCGGAGCCTGAGACTTCTTGTCTTCTCCAAACTTGTCGTCAGACATCGCCCTTTCCAAATGTACATCACATAAGCGAAGGCAAGGCGAATATACTCTGGTGAAATTAAATATGCATTATCCAGAATTCTTGTAGAGACGTAGCAGTGCTACGTCTCTTCATTCTTATGTCTAATGCCAGCCAATGCATTGGTATTGCAGAATCCTGCCAAATTTAATTCGCCACGAATGAATGAAATACTGTACTAAGTGAACTCTATAGTCTCAACAAACTCTAAAATACTTTCTTTGATGTCTTCAGCCTCTTCCTCAACAGAATCAGGAGTTTCGCCGTTAATAAAGCTGTGCTGACTACTAACTATATACAAAAATTCACCACTGATAAAGGTGAGCAACCCCCGGTACGCATCTAATCTGATCGCAGTTCCATTATTTTCTTGCTTAGAAATTGTCGAACCTTTGGGCATATCAATTAACACGTAGTAAGCGCCTCGCAAAGTATTTTCCAGATATTCGGTATATTCCACAGAAGCTTCTGGTACATTAACGAAAATCGCTTGGGGTACATACTTGTCTACTAAAATTGTTTGTAAATATTCTTCTTGTCCAACAGACTCCAATTCCTCTAACTGTTCTAAGGGGAAAGGATAATAATCGATTCTCAGTAAAGTACCGATGTCATCAGAAAAGCCAACTACTCCTTCCTGGCTTTGAATTCTACCGCCTTGCTGCGGAGCGACCGGAATCGGCACGGTAAAATTACCTAAAGGGGATTGATAGGTCTGTTCGCTAAAATCTTCGATGACTACTGTCTCATCTTCATCGTCTGCATATTCTTCATCTTCTGCTTCTTTAAAGGCTGCAATTACCTCCTTGATGATTTCCTCTGCTTCTTCATCTTCAAGTTCTAAAGCTGCTTGTAGCTTTTTCAGGTAGATTTGTTTCGATTTGGGGATGGCGAGGTCATCGTCTAAAAGCACTATTACCCCAGCGGCAAAACCATCTAGCACTAATTCATCTGAGAGAGATACTTTGGCGGCATTAAACAAAGGCCCAATTCCCTCTTCTTCGGCAATGGAGATGAGTCTATCAACTATTTCTGCAATGTCATCTTCTGAGTATTCCTCGAAAACCTCGAATTCCCAGAGGATACCCGCTAAACTTTCTGCATCTACTTCTTCAATAAATGAATCAGCGATCGCAGTCACAGTTGCGATCGCCGCCACCGCTTCCTCTGGACTTAGTGATTCCTCTGATGTCTTTGGTGAGTTAAAAACCTTGTCATATTTAGTCATAATTGCTACCTAAATTAATTCCTTGATAGTAATAACAGATTGAAAGTGACAATGGTCAGTTTACCAATGGAGCGAATCTTCTAGAGAAAAAGTTGGCTGATACGTGGTTTACTCAGTATTACTCAGGTGTAACAACTAAACCTTATTGACAACTAATATCTAAGGAGTTGAGGTGTTCTAAAATCTTTTCTCGAATATACACCTAAGTGCCAGACAAACTCAGTATTTACTACAGGTTAATTTAATTAAATATTGTAAATTTTTGTAACTCAGCAATTATCGTTAATAACTGCTATGTTGCTTGATTTTTATCCTCTAGCAAATGAATTATATCTACCGATAGAATTATAAACTAGCTAGCGATAGATACCTACACCGTAAGCAGGATGTCACAATACCGAAGTTTGTAGTGACACACAATACTCGAAACGTTGTACTGTTGGTTCTGCAAGTGTGAATTAGATGAAATTTTGAGTTTTTTATGGTACAAACCCCACCATCCCAGTTTTCACCGGATCAATATAAAGTAGATCCTGCAAAGGAAAATGTAGAAGCTCTTATACAAGAACCGCAGTTAGATATTGAGATTGCTCTAGAGTTCCTTTACACCAGAGATATTGAATTTCGTCAGGAAACAATTTATTTTCTCGTAGTCGATCGCTTTTATGATGGCGATCCAGATAACAGCGAAGGTGCAAACTCAGAACTGTACGATCCAACTAGACAGGATTGGGGTAAGTACTGGGGTGGCGACTTGCAAGGTGTCATCGATAAATTAGATTATCTCAAAAATATGGGAGTTACCGCTCTTTGGCTAACTCCCCTGTTCGAGCAGGTTGAGGAGTTATTTGTTGGTAATGCAGCAATACATGGCTATTGGACAAAAGACTTTAAACGGCTTAATCCTCGATACATTGCGCAGGGAGATAACCCTTCTTTAAACGCAACTCAAGAAGAAAAAAATACGACCTTCGATCGGTTAATTACAGAAATGCACAAGCGCAATATGAAGCTAGTGCTGGATATTGTCTGCAACCATAGCACACCTGATACTAGCGGTAGTAAAGGTGAATTATATGATGATGGTGTCAAAATTGCTGATTTCAATAATGATGTCAATAATTGGTATCACCACTATGGCGAAGTCCAAAATTGGGAAGACGATTGGCAAGTACAAAACTGTGAATTATCTGGTCTAGCAACCTTCAATGAAAATAATGCGGAATATCGGGAGTATATTAAGTCAGCAATTAAACAATGGCTAGACCGGGGTGTAGATGCACTGCGGGTGGATACTGTCAAGCACATGCCGATTTGGTTTTGGCAAGAATTCACTGGCGAGATGACCAATCACAAACCAGATGTATTCATTTTTGGTGAATGGATTTATAGTAATCCCAGTGACGATCGCTCAGTGGAATTTGTTAACCACTCAGGCATGACACTTCTAGACTTTGGCTTGTGCGTGGCAATTCGAGCCGCACTAGGACAAGGTTCAGAAAACGGATTCCAAACAATTCAATATATTTTTGACCAAGATCATCGCTACAACGGGGCAACAGAGCTAGTTACCTTCATTGATAACCATGATATGTGCCGTTTCCAATCGCTGAATCCCGATCCAGCGATGCTGAAGGTTGCGATCGCCTTAATTATGACCTGTCGCGGCATTCCCTGCATATATTACGGCACAGAACAGTATCTGCATAACGACACTGATGGCGGCAACGACCCGTACAACCGCCCAATGATGGAAAATTGGGATACTGAGAGTGAGATTTATCGTTGCATCAGACTGCTGTCTGGCTTACGGCGACTGAATCCAGCCGTATCAATGGGTAGCCACTGGCAAAAATACTTAACAGCGGATGTTTACTGCTATGTACGCCGTTATCGTGACTCTGTGTGTTTTGTCGCTTTAAATCGGGGAGGAGAAGTTACTTTACCAGAAGTAGAAACAGAATTGCCCGATGGCGAACATACCTGCGTAGTGACTCGCAACAAGTATGAGGTGAAAGATGGCAAGATTTATGACCTAGTACTAGAAGAAAGGGGAGTAATTGTTTTCAGCCACGTTGGCGAACGGTTAAAAGCACAAACAATTGTCCGCGTCCAACTCAATGGCGTAGAGACCCAACCTGGTGAAATTATTGTGGTGACAGGAGATTGCCCAGAGTTAGGTAACTGGGATATTGGCAAAGCCTATCCTTTAGAGTACATCAACACCAATACTTGGTTTGCCGAAATTCCCTTTGATGAAAGTGCTGGTAAGCTAATTGCTTATAAATATGCCATGTGGCGGGAAGGGCGATCGCCTCTGCGCGAAAATCTCGTAAATCGTCGCTGGGTGATTGCGAAAGAAGGTACTGTCAAATGGCGTGATACCTGGGCATCGGGAAGAGAATCTTAGAAATATAGAAGGAGTTATGAAGAGTGAAGGATTCAAATCTTGATTCTTCACTCTTCATTATTTATGAACTTTAAGTAACAAAAAATACACAAAGATGCGTATTTAATCGCAGTGTAGGCCATAGTGTAGTAGTTATACACTTTAGTAATTTTGTACTCATGAGACTCTTCTCCTACTGCCTACCTTGTGATAATGGCTCCGCTCCTAACCCATTCTGGGAACTTTGCACTCTCGCAATTTGCAAGCCTGATATCCGACGAGTAGCAAGCATTGGAGATTGGGTTGTAGGACTTGGTTCCAAAAACTCACCAATTGGCGATATCAGGAATTGCGTTGTGTATGCGATGCGGGTAACGAAAAAGATGACATTCCAAGAATACGACGAGTTTTGCCGAGTTCATAGTCCTGATAAAATTCCAAAGCGGGACAGCAAAATATTCAAGTATCATGTTGGCGATTGCATCTACGATTACAGCAAAGGAGAACAACCACTACTGCGACCAAGTGTTCATAACAAGAGTCATCAAGAAAGAGATTTACGCGGTATAAGTGTTTTGATGTCGCAGCACTTCTACTACTTCGGTAACAAGCCTGTTCATTTGCCTGATCAGCTCACTTCAATTGTTCATAAAGGGCCAGGACACAAATCAAAAGCAAATGATCCATACAAAGATGTATTTGTAACTTGGATCAATAATTTAGGTTACACGCCTAACCAATTACATGGTGAACCCCAAGGCAAAAAGAAATTTACCTTAGAACGAGATATCAGCAGTTGCCGTCCTCAATGCAACCGACAAGATAAAAAAAGTAATAAAAGGAGTAATTGCTAGATTCCTTTTGAAAGATTAAGTAGGACAGCATAAATAATTAAAAGTTTGTAGTCAGCGCTTTCGCCCTAGTTTGTTTGTAAAATGTCTAGTAAAGCACTGCATTGAGCAAAAATAGGCAAAATGTTGCTGAAAACAAAGAGGTAACTGTTGATGAGTAAAACGACACTCTACAATCAGGACTTTCTGGTGTGGACGCAGCAACAAGCTGAGTGCCTGAAGAAAGGACGCTGGGCTGAATTAGATGTTGAACATTTGGTAGAGGAACTAGAGGCTTTGGGTCGGAGTGAACAAAAGGAACTTGGAAGTTATTTACAGGTGCTTTTAATGCACTTACTCAAATGCCAATATCAACCAGAGCGAAAAACTAAAAGTTGGGTTAACACAATCTCAAACTGCCGAAACCAAATTCAAGATTGCTTGGAAGACACTCCTAGTTTGCAGTGCCTTCTAGAAGACAGGGAGTGGATACAGAAATATTATCGCCGCGCTCGTCGAGATGCCGCAAATGAAACTGAAAAGCCAATAGAAACTTTTCCGCTTGAGTGTCCTTTTACTATGGAACAAGTTCTTAATTCTGAATTCCTGTAAGTTAAACTGCTGAGACTCAGTAAGTAGGCATAATTAAACATAAAATAAAATCCTAGTTCGTAGTGAGTGATTGATCGCTCAAAACAAAGATTATTGGCTTCCTCAAGGTAAGAGAACACCACTGTAATTTAACATCGTGGGTGCATAGGCGAGTATTTACCGCAGGCATCGCACATTCATTGCAAACTTATAATATTGATGATATTTATCCACCTCTGACTTTTTATTGCGATAATTCCCAAGGGGGACGCGCTCTCCACTGGTCAGTTAAAGGGGGATAGATGACACTCAAGCGGTTGGTTTTATTTTTTGTGATGACGCCGATAGCAGTTCTGTTGGCAGTTTCGGCTTTATTCGGTAGTTGGCAAGAACCTCAATTTCAAAGTCGTTTGGAACTATACCAAACAAATATTGCTTTACAAGCTCAAGCTTGGCAATCAGAAGATAGCAGTGATGACAAACTCCAAGCGATTCGGGAAGCAATACTTGGTGAGCAACCTCTAGAAAGCGCTACAAAGCAGTATCAGGAGGCGCGTCAATCAGTTCAAGCTAATTTAGACAAAGTTAACAACAAACTTGCACAATTACGCTCTCAAGCGGAAATAACTCCCGCACCTCCAAAGCCTCTACCGGACGCTCCTCCCACTATTAAAACTTCTAAACAGGAACAGCAACAGTTACAGCAGTCTTTTAAGCAATTACAAAAATTACTGGCTGAATTAGACCTGCGCTTGGGAATCTTACAAGCACAGCAAGGACAGACGGATACAGCCTTCAAGACTTGGAGCGAATTACAACAACGCTCAGATATTAATTCAGGGTTTTGGGAAACCGCCGCTGTATTGACTGGACTGTGGAGCAATCCTCCTCGTATCCTCCCAAATGCTCAAGAACCAATTCAAAAGAATTTAGAAGGTTGGTTTCGCTCTACTGCTTTGGTTAAGTTATACCAACTCCAGCAACGACAAGATGCGTTATCAGCAGTAAAAGCCGCACAACAAGAATCTTCTGCTCAAGCAGTAATTAAATTGGCAGTTATTGGCACTATTCCCACCTTGGCAGCTTTAATTGGTCTAATACTGCTGATTTTATTATTTGCTCAACGCTTGTTGAAAGGAAAAGCCTCGTTATTAGCTCAAAATGCTGATATCCCCTGGTCAACTCCTTGGGGTGGTGAAACGGTTTTGCAGGTTTTTATCATTGGCTTTTTCTTTATGGGGCAAATTTTTGTGCCCTTAGTAATATCGTTGCTACCCATTCCGCGTCCCATTGTGGATGTGCGACTTCAGGCATTTTCTGTGTTAGTTAGTTACTTTTTAGTAGCATTAGGTGCGCTGTTAGTGCTGTATTTCTCTCTCAAGCGCTTTTTTCCACTACCGGAATTCTGGTTTCGCTTCCGTTTTCAAGATAACTGGTTTTTGTGGGGACTGGGAGGTTATTGCACGGCTTTACCTGTAGTTGTGGTGGTATCTTTGATTAATCAGCAGCTATGGCAAGGACAGGGTGGGAGTAATCCCCTGTTGCAATTAGCCCTGGAAAGCCAAGATGGTATTGCACTTGGTATATTTTTCTCCACAGCAGCGATCGCAGCTCCATTTTTTGAAGAAATCCTCTTTCGCGGTTTTTTGTTACCCTCTCTTACTCGTTACTTACCCGTGTGGGGAGCAATTCTGATCAGTAGTTTGTTGTTTGCGATCGCTCACCTCAGCTTATCGGAAATTCTCCCCCTGACCGCATTGGGCATTGTGTTGGGAGTAGTTTACACGCGATCGCGCAATCTCCTCGCTCCTATGCTCCTCCACAGCCTTTGGAATAGTGGTACACTATTAAGTTTATTTGTTTTAGGTAGTAGTTAATACAAGTACAGTACTGTTGCCAAAAACAAAAATATCTGATTTTATCTCCTTAGATAGAGACAATTTACTAGTAATAATTGGTTACAAGCATAAATACTAGCTGAAAACCCAATTACGATAATGGCAAAAGCAAATTAAAGAATGCTATTAACATAGACAACAAACTATCTAGTTAAGCATTTATTCTCATTCAGGTAGATTTTAGCCATTTTTCGAGATGTTAATTGCCTTCTTGAACCATTTTTAGCTGTCATAAATTGGAATTCAATTCCGGTTTGCGCTCATGGAAGTGGGGATCGGTAACTAAAAAACGGTTATAAAGATATGGAAGCTGCCTTTTGCACTTCTAGATTCCCACTAGCCACGCAGTTGTCTTGCCATTGGTGCGATGTCTACGACGGGCTACGCCTACGCAAAAACATCCGGAAATAATACTGATGGACTTGTAAAAAGTGGTGTATGTAGCAGCTTTTGCTGATTATTTAAGATTGATTCTGCTCAAGATAAATGTCTGAGCTAAAAATCTGCAAAACTGCTGCACCAAGGTTTGCGATCGTCAAATCCAGCAAAAGTCATCAAGGAGCGCCAGTTCGGGCTATACCGCAAGACATCTTGGCGTCTCCTTTGGAATAGAAGCACGCTGATTTTAATTATTCATCTTGAGATTTACTCAGACTGAAAAAATTAAAAATCTATTTATTAAGTAAGTAAATGTATTTGCTTCCATTACAATAAAGACTTTATTTTTATACTCACTTATCAAGGAGCAGCACTTATATGGCAAATCTTAACCCCAGTCACCCTACCAAACAACTTCTAGCTGGTTACTGTGGCATTATCCTGGGAGCATTCGGGGTTCATAAGTTTATTCTAGGATACGCTTCGGAAGGCTTTATCATGTTAGTGATTTCTGTAGTTGGGGGTTCTTTTACCTACGGCGTTGCTTTGTTAGTTATGCAACTTGTAGGTCTAATTGAAGGCATGATTTACTTAAATAAATCCCCTGAAGGATTTGTAAATACCTATTTTGTGAATAAGCAGGGCTGGTTCTAGTGCAAGAATAACTTTCTTACTGGAAGCAGAGAATGATCCTCCCTGCCAAGTTTAGGATTGCAGCAAAAGCGCAGGGATAAAGAGCAACCAAAGAAACATCCTTTTTCCCTTCCGCTTCACCTTTTACCTTTAACAAAAGTTATACAGCACTTTTACTTTCTATATTTATTTTTAATAATATGCTTATTTTCAAACCTAAACAGCTTAACTGGACAATGTTCTTCTTGTTAGGCTTAGGATATTTCAGCGTTATATCTCATTTAGAAATCAACTATTTCTTCAAAAACCTGATTGCGATCGCACCAATACAGGTGGCAGCAATTATTTATGTCACTTATCGACGTTGGAAATGTCAACCCCCCGTAGGGGAATTAAAAATTAAAAATTAAAAATTAAAAACTCTACAGATAAATCTGGGAACTTGGAACGTTGAATTAAGTACAGCGATAGTCGTTCATGCTCAACGAAGTACGATAAATTAATAATTTTAATATGGTTGACATTGAGTCATAGTTCCATATTTCGCCTACGCTCGAATTAGAGACGCTTTTAGTCAGGCGTTGAATTTCTGTAGCGAATCTAAACACAAGCCATGCAACTCGTCCCGAAAACTAAGCCAGCCCTAGAACCTGACCCAATCCTAGAGAAGATTATTCTAGATGTTGGGGGTATGAAGTGTGCTGGGTGTGTGAACGCTGTAGAGCGACAGCTGACCCAACATCCAGGAGTCAAGAGTGCCTGTGTGAACCTGGCCACAGAGGTAGCAGTTGTAGAGTCAGAAGTTGGTGCAATAGATGTAGATGCACTGGCACAGCGATTAACAGCCGTTGGATTCCCGACTCAACCCCGAAAAGCTAATGGCACAGTAGCAGGCGAAATATCAACCTTACCAGATCCAGCAGAACGACAACGCCGAGAAATGCGTTCTTCTCTATGGCAGTTAGCGATCGCAGCGGTATTGCTGATATTGTCGGGAAGTGGACATTTTGGTAATCTTGGTAGCTCAGTGCTGCCAGTGCTAAATAACATCTGGTTTCACTGTGGACTGGCGACAGTAGCGCTGTTAATTCCCGGTCGCCCGATTTTAGTAGATGGCTGGCTGGGCTGGCGGCGAAATGCGCCTAACATGAACACCCTAGTGGGATTGGGAACGCTGACAGCCTACATTGCTAGTTTACTAGCGCTGCTTTTTCCCCAATTGGGTTGGGAGTGCTTCTTTGACGAACCAGTAATGATGCTGGGCTTTATTCTCTTAGGAAGGACATTAGAGCAACAAGCTAGAGGTCGAGCGGCTGCTGCATTTAGGAAATTGCTAGCACTCCAGCCACTCTTAGCGCGATTGATTGCCAACCCAGAGAAAGCTGGAATGGGTTCTTCTAGTGTTGAGATTCCTGCTGAACAGGTTCGTGTCGGTGAATGCTTACAAGTGCTGCCAGGTGATAAAATCCCCGTTGATGGTGAAGTGGTGGTTGGTCAAACAACGGTTGATGAATCGATGCTAACCGGGGAAGCAGTGCCAGTAATCAAGAAACCAGGAGATACAGTGACAGGGGGAACACTAAACCAGTCAGGAGCGATCGCTATTCAGGCAACCCGGATTGGAAGTGATACAACTCTAGCTCAAATTGTTGCCCTAGTAGAAGCCGCCCAAACTCGCAAAGCCCCAGTACAGAAATTAGCAGATACAGTAGCTGGTTACTTTACTTACGGGGTACTAACAGCATCTGTCTTAACATTTGGATTTTGGTACTTTTTCGGCACTCACATTTGGACTGATATCACCATGTCTGGTGGCATGGAAATGATGAGCCACGCTCACCACTCCACTCCTCACTCTTCCCTGTTAATTAGTTTAAAACTAGCGATCGCAGTTATGGTAGTCGCCTGTCCCTGTGCTTTGGGACTTGCCACACCAACAGCCATTCTGGTTGGAACTGCTATGGGCGCAGAAAGAGGTTTGTTAATCAAAGGTGGCGATGTTTTAGAAAAAATACACCAGTTAAATACCGTAGTATTTGATAAAACTGGTACTCTCACCACAGGTAATCCCATAGTCACAGATTGTCTGTTAATTGAGGAATCGGGGACTAGGGACTGGGGACTGGAGAAGAATAATGCTCAATCCCTAATCCAACTAGCAGCAGCCGTAGAAAGCGGTACTCACCATCCCCTAGCAAAAGCGATTCAGCAAGAAGCACGGCGGCAACAGTTATCTATTCCAGAGGGTGTAGACTTTCACACGGAACCAGGGCTAGGAGTATCTGCTGTGGTAGAGGGCACAGTTGTATTGTTGGGTAACTGGGAATGGTTGAGTTGGCACGGCATTGCCATTAACGAAACCGCACAACAGTTAGCACAGGATTTAGCAACAAATGGTAAAACAGCCGTTTATGTAGCAATTGGGGGAACCTTAGCCGGACTAATTGGTGTTTCTGATACCCTTAGATCGGATGCTCGATCTACAGTAGACAAGTTGCGTCAAATGGGCTTACGGGTAATGTTGCTCAGTGGCGATCGTCTAGAAGCAGCTAGCGCCATAGCTAAACAACTAGGATTAGATAGCGCTGATGTAATAGCAGGTGTTCCCCCAGCTAAAAAAGCAGCTGCAATCCAGTCTCTCCAGTTAGAAGGGACAAGGGGACAAGGGGGACAAGGAGACAAGGGGGACAAGGGGACGAAGAAAACTCTTCACTTCTCACTCAGCACTCAGCACTCAGTAGTCGCAATGGTAGGAGATGGAATCAACGACGCTCCAGCTTTATCTCAAGCTGATGTAGGAATTGCTTTACACTCCGGGACAGATGTGGCGATGGAAACTGCTGAAATTATTTTAATGCGCGATCGCCTAAACGATGTCGTCGAATCTATTCAGCTTAGTCGCGCCACATTCAACAAAATCCGCCAAAATTTATTCTGGGCTTTTGCATATAATACACTTGGCATTCCTTTAGCAGCAGGTGTTTTATTTCCTAGTCTGGGTTTTGTGCTTAACCCATCTGGTGCTGCTGCATTAATGGCTTTTAGCTCTGTTAGCGTCGTCACCAACTCAATATTATTACGGCGATTCGCTCATCGCCCGTAGAATACTCCTTTACACGTCCAATTTGTCACCACAAATCTTGGTTATCAAAACAGAATTTAGGAGTCAGTCGTCAGATTAAGACACTTACCAAAGCTATCATAGCTACTGGAGTAGAACGGACATGTTCTACTCTTTCAAGGTATTATGCAATTTTAAAGCTTATTTAGATTAGCACCACAAACTTTTGGTGCGCAAAAATGGCAAGATACGATACTAAACAAAGTTTAATCAATTACAGTTCCACGATTTGTCAATGGCAGCAGAAACCAATGAAAACCATCTACTAATTATTGAAGACGATCAAGGTCGCAAAGAATTTTCTCTGGAGCACCCCGTCTACTCTATTGGTAGAGACCGCGAATGTAATATCCGTTTGATGTCGCAGTTTGTCTCCCGCCGCCATGCCACATTAGTGAGATTGCCACGAGAGCATAATAGTCATAGCTACTATTACCGGATTGTAGATGGCGATGCCAAAGGTAAGCCTAGTTCCAATGGTTTGATGATTAATGGACGTAAAATACCAGCCCACGATCTCAGAAATGAAGACGAGATTGTTTTTGGGCCTCAAGTACGTGCCATTTATTACCTTTTAAGAAACACTCAGCGTTTAGGACAAACGGATTCGAGCGAGTACGACATTACACTAATAAACCCCGGTATGGCCGAGGATTTAGAGGATTAAGAGAGTGAATTATAACTACCAATCACAGTCTGATACTTCCACGGTTTGAAGCCGTGGAAGTATCAATTCAATCACCAAAACTATCCTGCAATACTTTCAATCAAATGCCAATGGCGGCTACTTTCAATAGCTTGCTTGATTAACTCAAACATTTGTCGGCAGTAATTATCTAGGTGAATTGGTAGTTCTTCATTTTTAATCACAATACTCATCCGAGTTTCTGTCTCAGTAGATTTTGATTTGTCAATCAGTACTTCTACTGTTATTAATTTAGGAAAAGGAACATTTCCAGGAACCTCACGACCGATAATATATTCGGCTGTGTGATACTGAATATCCAACTGACAGTCCTGTAGAAGTTCTACAAGTAACGGCACCAGATGGTCACTAGGAACAGAAACAATAAATGAACAGGTATAGCGAGCCATAATAGCCCCAAGCCTTGCAACACTCTGTCCATCCTATAATACCGAAGTATCTAAATATAAAGTCATTAAAAAATCAAAGTTTTTGAGAGCAGGTATTACCAGATATACAGTCAATGAAGAGGCAGGGGGCAGGAGGTAGGAGGTAAACGTCATAAATAATTTAGGCGTTCCGTGAGTGTCAGCTGAATGGGGTTTCAATAAAGACGCAGTATTTTTTGTGGCACTTTCCGCTCGAAATACATACTTTGTTCTTTCTTCTCTAAGATACGCTTCGCGAACATAAATAAATTTACTCGATCTAGAAGAAAGTGGTAGAGGGCAAAAAATGTGTTTTCTTCCTCCTGTCTCCTGCCTTCTGCCTTCTTTGGTAAGCTGAAAGTTTGATCGAAAACTTTACAATAAAGGTTTGGCTAAGGTAGAAAATGAAAGTCGCAATTACTGGAGCAACAGGATTTGTCGGTAGTCGTTTGGTACAACGATTACACAAAGAAGGTCATAAAATAGTAGCATTAACTCGAAATACCGCTTTTGCTCAAAAGGTTTTTCCATCTGAGGCTTTCCCTAATGTAGAAATTGTTGCCCATACACCAAATGCATCTGGTTCTTGGCAAAATATCATTGCTAATTGTGATGGCGTAGTTAATTTGGCAGGAGAACCTATTGGTGAAGGGCGCTGGACACCAGAACGGAAACAAGAAATTTTCAATAGCCGAAAATTAGGTACACAAAAAATAGTTGAAGCAATAGCCAATGCTAATCCTAAACCATCAGTGTTAATTAACGCTTCGGCTATTGGCTACTACGGCACCAGTGAAACGGCTACCTTTGATGAAACCAGTCTATCTGGTAACGATTTTCTTGCCCAAGTCTGCCAAGCCTGGGAAACTGAAGCGAGAAAAGTAAAAGATGCTGGTGTGCGACTAGTAATTCTGCGTTTTGGGATTGTCCTGGGCAATGGTGGTGCTTTAGGTAAAATGATTCCGCCTTTCAAACTCTTTGCTGGCGGGCCTATTGGCAGTGGTCGGCAGTGGTTCTCATGGATTCACGTAGACGATTTAGTTAGCCTGATTTTGCAAGCTTTAACTAAACCGGAAATAGAAGGCGTATACAATGCCACTGCCCCCAACCCAGTTAGGATGGCAGATTTAAGCCAAACTTTGGGACAAGTGATGAATCGCCCTTCTTGGTTGCCTGTTCCTGCTTTTGCGATCGAAGCTCTTTTAGGAGACGGGGCTATAGTAGTTTTAGAAGGTCAGCAAGTTATCCCAAAACGCACCGTGCAAACAGGCTTTGAGTACAAATATCCTAATTTGCAATCGGCATTAACACAAATTCTTAATTAAAAGGGAGTGGGGAGTGGGGACTGGGGACTGGGGACAAGGGCACAGGGGCAAAGAGGCTTAGGGGAAAGACTTACTGCAACTTCCTTCCCCTCTGCTCCCCTGCTTTTTTCCAGTCCCCAGTCCCTAATCCCCAGTACCCAGTTCCTTGACTATTGACTAGAAAGAAATTTTTTGGAAACCCAACTGATAATACCGCTGAGAATTGCACCGCCCATGAGAATGCCAATTGCGGGGTTAAACAAGGGTTGCCACAGTTGATGCCACAAATCCAAACCCAGGTTTACTCCAGCAGCATCACCGATCGCAGCGATCGCTAACCAGCCAAAGCCAAACAAAACTAAAAAAACATCTGCGACTAAAACCATGTTTAGCCAATTTAACAATTTATCTTTCATGATTGGAGTGGGTACTGGGCATTAGGCATTGGGCATTGGGCATTGGGCATTGGGAATTGGGCATTGGGAAGAGACAGCCTAGAGAGTTATTTCAATAAATTCTCCCTTCTCCTCGTTGTCCCTAACCCCCAGTTCCCAGTTCCCAGTCCCCATTTTTTACTTTTCAAACAGCCAATTTTTGACTTTTGTTAAACTCTGCCAATCTGGTTTTCTACTTAAACCGTCCTCAATACTATTTTTTATTTCATCACTCCATTCTTCGTTGACAAAAATTAACTGCTGTGCTATATCAATATGTTCTCGCAAGCCTTTTTGCTTTGTTTCCAGCATTGCTAAGGCAAGATTGATTCTAGCTTGGGGATCTTGTGGATTTAACTTGACTGCCTTCTGTCCGGCTTTGTAAGCCAAATTGGGTTTGTTATCGAGTAAATACAACCACGCTAAACAAACCCAAGCTGCACTAGTTTTAGGAGCGCGATCGCACACTTCTTTAAATACAGGGATTAAAGATTCTGCTGATTCTCCTGCTTTATAGCGTTCTAAACCTGTATCAAACAGGGATTCAACTGTTTGAGTCATAGTAAATTAATCATGAGTCATGAGTCATTGGTCAATTGTCATTTGTCTTTCGTCCAATACTCAGGGACAAATGACAACTGACAATATTACACCCCAAATGACTTGCCGCAACCACAAGTTTGATTAGCATTGGGGTTAGTAAATTGGAAACCACCGCCAATCATAGCATCGCTGTAATCGAGCATTAAACCGTAGAGATATAACAGACTCTTGCGATCGCTGACAATTTTGAAGCCATCATAATCAAAAACTTCATCATGAGGGGTTATTTTGCTGGTATCTTCAAAGTCCATCATGTAAGACATCCCAGAACACCCACCCTGACGCACCCCTACCCGTAAGCACAAGTCTGTGCCTTGCTTGTCCCGGAGAGATTTTACCTGGTGCAATGCGGCTTCGCTCAACAGAATTCCACGTTGTTGAGCTTCAATTGCTTGTGTCATCTGCTTTTCAACTCCTTAATTAGTATAAGCGTTACCCTATATCGGCTTGTAATGCTTCTGGGTTGCTCTTGGTGTTTTTGTATTCATTCTAGCGGCTTAGATGTTGCTAGATACCAAATTGTAAACACTCCGTCAAAAGTAGCCAAAGATTTTTATTCTAGAATTGAGAGACTCAATGTGTTTATACATTCGGTATTCTTAAAATTCCAGCCTTACGGCAGCAACAGAAGCAACCACCCTTCAGGTGCAGCCATAAAAATTTAATCCGAGGCTAGCTAGCCCCCAAGTTTACTTCCAAATTGCTTCTTTTGATTCTATGACAAGTTTTAATCGCTCTACCAGTCGCCGGTTGAAGAAATTAACTCAAATTCCTTCTGTATGGGAGGGCGATCGCCGTCCGTTGTCATCACCAAACCAGGTGTCAGACTCAGAGGCAAAGGGAGAATGCATTCTTTGGGTAGATTACTCCCAAGGTGTTGTTCGAGGAATGGACGTGGTAGCTTGTGATACCGGCCCAGAAGCAATAGTTCGCACCTTAATGCAAGCAATGGAGCATCCCCAGAGTCCGGCAAGACCTGCTAGACCCCAAAGAATTGTAGTCAAAGACCGCGAGATCCAATTTTACCTGCGGGGAGTGCTGCAAGATTTGGATATCGCCATTGACTACGCACCAGAACTGCCTTTAATTGACGAACTATTTCGGGGATTCGCCGACATCCTTGATAGTCAAACCCCCGATTTACCCCCACAGTATGCGCAAATCTTGCGAGAGAAAGCATTTGCAATTTGGCAAGCAGCACCTTGGGAATTTTTGCAAGAACAGCAAATTTTGTCAATCGAGATTAATAAGTGGGATGTTGGCACACTCTACGCCTCAGTTATGGGAATGCTGGGAATGGAGTATGGGATTTTGTTTTATCGCTCAGAAGACTCTTTAAAACAGTTTCGCGCCGCAGTTTTAACGGATGAAGAATCAACAGAGCATCTAGAAGAAGCGTTCCTTAAGCAAGATTGCCTGTTTCTCACTTTTGAGAGCGTTGACGAAACTGATGAAGATGACGATGAAGAAGATGATTTGGCGGATCTGCCATTATCAGAAATTGACCCTACTTTTGGTAATATCCACCCCTTAGAAGGACTACGGTCTGTTTTGTATGACGAAGAAGCATTGGTAATTTTGGTTGCGATCGAAAGCCTGAGCCGCTTTATTCGCGATCACCGTCGCCAACTTCATGAGGACATTTTCCCAACTCTAAGCCGTCGCTATCGTATTTCTCTACCGCAGTCGGAAGAATCAACTAAATCAGTGCCTGTAACAGTCTCTACCATGCCGCAGTTAGCAGCAGAATTAGAGGAAATGGCAGGCTTTGGTATTGATGACGAGGAGATTAACAACCTTGATTTCCAATCATTGCGAGATGACTTGATACCAGAAGATTCCTTCCTCAGCTTAGGTGTAGTGTCTTGGGAAATGTTGGAGTTTCTGCGAAAGGGGGTCAGCTACCACCAGGCTGGTGAAATCAAACAAGTGGGTGACGGTTTGCCGGTGATTTTAATTCAAACTTCCCGACCCAAGGCGAAGACTGTAATTGAAAGAATTGAAGCAGCAGGCGGACTGAGAGCAATTTGCTTTAATCCAGGTGCCGATCCTTTTGATGGCGATCGCTACGACCTGGGTTTATTGCAAACTCAAAATGGCGAATTGTTCCTATTCGGTGAATTTTTAGATGAAGATCCAATTCATGTCGAAGCCCGAAAAAAATGGAATCAGCGGTGTAAAAATACTAAGGGCTATTGTGGCTTAATCATTGCTAAAGGACTAACGGGAGCCTCCCGTGGCAATCCTCAGTTACGAGATATGATGGCTTTGTTTGAAGGGCGATCGCTTTCACCTAAAGATTTAGGTATTGGCACTCTCCAACTTATGCCCCAACTGAAATTTGAATAATTGCATGAATTGCCGCAATCCTCAATCTCAAATCATCGGTATGAGAAGTTAAGTTGATGTGTATTTGATTGATTAAAACTGCATTTGAGAGGAAAAAAGGGAAGGCTTTGCCTTTTAACGTTTACCCCTGTTCTCTTTATCAACGGAGTGTTGATTCACCAGTGCTGAGTACTGTCTTACCCCATAGCAAAACGTGGGGATGGAAGTAAGGGCGCATCATTGACAGCAGATTTCAAGGAAAGTGAGTTACACAAGCTAAGTCTGTTACCTAAATATAAAGCGTGTTTTACTCCTTAATTCAGAATTCTAAATTGAGGAGTAACTGTTTCAGGCAAGTAAAAAGCAATACAGTTCAGTTAAGAAAACTGCTTTGTTGGGTTGCGCTTTGCTTCACCCAACAAAGCTATGAAAGTGTTGGGTTTCGTTCCTCAGCCCAACTTACACAACTTAAGGTTTTTGGCGCTAACTGAACTGTATTGAAGTAAAAAAGACTCAGGATTTTCACTTTTGTATATACCCCAATACAATTCAGAATGGGCAACCAAACCCAGATGTAGACAGGCGTTTTGTCGCGTCTTGAAAGACCAATTGTCTACACCAATAACCCTTAACTAAATCCTATTGGTATATAACTCATCTCTGGTAGGTAGTCTTTTAAGTAGAGGCAGAGTATTTCCGGTTATACTCAGTCTTCGCGATCTGCGTACCTATCAGCGTGCGGCACTTTTTCATAAATATTCATGTATATGTCAATACGAATACACGACCAATCTTGAGAAGCTAACTTTACCTAAATTTCATGAAGTACCTATATTTTCATAGTTTTCTAGTTATTTTATCTCAAATTTTTAAGTATAAATAACTACAATAACCTAAGAATTTATCTACAAAGACTGCTTGAATCAAACCTTACTGACGCACTGAGATATTGGAATCTTTTTTTTAATAAGCTTTTGAGTTTAGCCTTCTGTTATATATCAATATCATTAAGCAAAAGTTCAGATAATATATTTTTCTTTGTAATTTTTTTATAAAGGAGGAAAAATAGCTTTGCTAGTGTCTAAATGAAGATTATTTAAAGCGCGTAAATAATAGCTATAATAAACACATTGCCGAAAAAATTAAAATATACGATTCTTTTTATGGGTATACTTACCAGATAAAAATAGTTGGAATAAAAATTTTATTGGCAGTAATTTATATCTTGACTTAGATATGAGGAAAAATTTTTATGTCAAATTTCTAACGCCCTACTGGGCTAAAAATGATTTATATAACTTCCAGATAGATGAAGACGAAAAATCGTCAAAATATTGCTGCTTTCAAAGCAAGCTATATCGCTAGAAAGAAGATAAAAAAGATGCAATAAAGTATTGCATTCTGACGATAATTTATTGTAGAAGTATGAAACAAAACTAAAATATTATCGGCAGCAGTCAAATAACATCACATATATTCTGGATGAATTCGTCTGTGTGAAATTACAGATGTTGCTGTCAAAAATTACCAAGATAATTGGCAATTTAGACTCAGTAGACTGAGCGTTGTCCCTTTTTTTCGGGCTACTATATTGGCAGTGAAAAGCAATCAGCTTGATCGAAGTAAGCCAAAATTGATAACAGTTCAAGTAGCTCTTAAGTTCTTGGTTACAGTCTGGTTAGATATAGGTGTTTGTTTTAAGGCGATCGCTTATTTGTCTACTTTCTAAGTCACTATTAACGCCCTATACACACCACTTCAACCCTCCTGTAAATCAGCATTTCAGTATGATAATGATTCTGAAGCTTTATTTTTTGATGTTCTAGCAGATATTCTCTCCAACTGGGTTTGACGAACTTAGTTAAGAGAGAAGGTCAAATGCTTTCAATGGAGAATAACTTTGGAAATCTTCATTGAGTCAACAGTAGGTATCTTGAATTTCTTTATAAAATTTCATTGTTAGGGTTTACTCATGCTGTTAGTAGGGTTATTATCTTCAAAAGCAACGATGTGCTATTTTTGCTGTCACAATAGTAACAAATAAAGTGTAGTATTTTGATTTTTTTAGAAAATGATCGAGCCTTTGACAAAACAAACATTCTTAATATTAATGGTATTACTTGTTTCGTGAGACAAACTCTGATAACCTTATCGGTTCCCTCTTTAATTTAGACTCTTTCGACCATCTAAATATACAGCAGATAGCATGATAATGACAAATAAAAAATGGGCAGTTAAACGCATAACAGTTAATCTTGCAACGCAGGAAGCGGAAAAACTAGAAAAATATTGCCAACAAACAGGTAGACCTGCAACTGATGTGATTCGTGAACTGATTAGAAGTTTGCCTGTCTCCGACGACGGTAAAGATGCAAACAACTAAGAAGTGACTTTCACAACTTATCCAGAAAACTGCTTTGCCACCAAAAAAATATCTCTGATACTTTTGAGAGTCCGCTGCTATGGACAAAAGTTTGTCTAGATGATACAGACGCGTTTTTATCGCGTCTGGTCATTTACCGGGACTAAAAGAAGTAATCAAAGAGTTTTTAGTATCGATATTGGCAAGCATTAATATGCTGCTGGAGTTGATATTAAGTAGCAAATTCCGACACCAACCCAGTTACAATCTGTAAAGAAACTGAAAAGGAACGACGGAATGCGTGTTGCAATCGTAGGTGCGGGACTGGCTGGGCTAGCAACCGCAGTGGATCTAGCTGATGCTGGTTGTGAAATAGAGATTTTTGAATCTCGTCCGTTTGTCGGCGGTAAAGTTGGCAGTTGGGTTGATGGAGATGGCAACCATCTAGAAATGGGGTTGCATGTATTTTTCGGGTGCTACTACCAACTATTTGACTTAATGAAAAAAGTGGGGGTGTTAGAAAACTTACGCCTCAAGGAACATACCCACACTTTTATTAATAAAGGGGGGCGCACTGGTGCTTTAGATTTTCGTTTTCTTACAGGTGCGCCTTTCAATGGGTTAAAGGCATTTTTCACTACTTCCCAACTATCGTTGCAGGATAAATTGCAAAATGCGATCGCTTTGGGTACTAGTCCGATAGTTCGCGGATTGGTAGACTTTAACGGGGCGATGAAAACTATCCGCAATTTAGATAAAGTTAGCTTTGCCGATTGGTTTCGCAGTCATGGTGGAAGTAATGGCAGCATCAAGCGGATGTGGAACCCCATTGCCTACGCATTGGGATTTATTGATTGCGAAAATATGTCTGCCCGTTGTATGTTAACCATATTTCAGCTATTTGCAGTTAGAACTGAAGCTTCAGTTTTGCGAATGCTAGAAGGTTCTCCAGCTGAATATTTACACAAGCCGATTCTGGAATATCTGGAAGCTAGAGGCACCAAAGTTTACACGCGCCGACAAGTTCGGGAAATTCAGTTTACTGAGTCAGCCGAACAAACGCGTGTAACTGGTATAGTAGTCGCCCAAGGTGATGCAGTAGAAACGATCGCAGCTGATGCTTACGTTTTTGCCTGTGATGTTCCAGGAATTCAACGCATCCTACCCCAGGAGTGGCGTAAGTGGTCAGAATTTGACAATATTTACAAACTGGATGCAGTGCCAGTGGCTACAGTGCAGTTACGCTTTGATGGTTGGGTAACAGAACTGAACGATGGAGAGCAACGTAAACAGTTAAACCATGCGGCTGGAATCGATAATTTGCTTTACACAGCCGATGCTGACTTTTCTTGTTTTGCCGATTTAGCGTTGACTAGCCCTGCTGATTATTATCGTCCAGGACAGGGATCTTTGTTACAGCTAGTGCTGACACCGGGAGATCCGTTTATTGCCCAAAGTAATGAAGCGATCGCACAACATGTTCTCAAGCAAGTCCATGAACTGTTTCCCTCGTCGCGGGAGCTAAATATGACTTGGTACAGTGTTGTAAAGCTTGCTCAGTCTCTCTACCGAGAAGCACCAGGGATGGATGCATACCGCCCCAACCAAAAAACACCAGTAGATAACTTCTTCCTTGCCGGGAGTTATACTCAGCAAGACTACATCGACAGCATGGAAGGTGCTACTATTTCTGGACGACGTGCGGCAAAAGTGATTTTGGAGAGTTTAAAGAAATAACGTAGACACGCAGTGGCTTGCCCCAGGCTACTCCAAAGGGTGCAAAGAACGCGATCGCAAAGCATCTCCTAGAGAAGGAAAAAGAGAAATGCCAGACTGGTTAGAGCATACTGTGCAGGTAGAAGTAGAGGCTCCCATAGATTTAGTATGGAGCCTCTGGTCTGATTTAGAGCAAATGCCCCGGTGGATGAAGTGGATTGATTCGGTGAAAATTCCGCCAGATAATCCAGATATATCTCTTTGGAAATTAAAAACTGGCAGTCTAGAATTTTCTTGGCAATCCCGAATTCTCAAAGTTATTCCTAATCAAATTATCCAATGGGAATCTGTTGATGGTTTGCCGAATCAGGGAGCGATTCGCTTTTACGATCGCCACAATAGTAGCATTGTCAAAATGACTATTTCTTATGCTATCCCCGGCATTATTGGCAAAATTATGGATAACTTATTTTTGGGGCGGGTGGTTGAATCGACAATTCAAGCTGATTTGGAAAGGTTTAAAGAATACGCGCTGAATGTTAAAGCTAATTGATATAGATAGCAAAATCAGGCAGTAGGAAATAAAGTGTAAAAGTTTCTTGCTGTCTGAAGGGAAAATATAAATTTTTTAATTGCGTGTCTTTATTACGAAGTAGAAGTTAGAGAGTGCTTTATCTTTTCTATAGCTTGATTCAATCCTTTTGTGTCAATCCAACCTACATAACCACCAAAAAGCATTTTGTTGTTGCTGTCAGCTAAAAAGATATGCTTGACATTAGCTGGATTAATAAAAATTTTAATTACAGTACCATCTTTAAGAGTAAAAATAGGTCTTGCTCTTCTGAAATCTCTACTGTGGGCTTGAGTCATACCTGGGACATCGACTAATATTTCAACAGCTTTTTGAGCGATTTGAGAAATACTGCTAGCTATTTCTGCTTCAGTATTCCATTCTTCCAGCCAATCTATTCCTTTTTGACTTAAGCGAAAATCCTCTTTTACAGCAAGCTTCTTATGCTTCTTATTCACTAAACTAGACAAATTTTTTAAATACGAAATAACCGTAATAATATATAAAATAATTTTGGAAAATCTACCTATAATCCTTGCAACTATTTGATTTGACATATTAACTATTGCCTGTTGTGACAATAAGATTCCTAGTCCTTAACTATAAAAATTCTCTAAATGTAAAAAATCAGTAATAATACGTGAAAATACTATTTAAACTAACCAAAATAACCCGCGATCGCGCAAATTGTTCAGCATTAGTTACGACTTACTCAATCGCGTTAACGCACTCTACTTCCTGTTGGTTCTGGAAGTGAATCGCCTACAGCTTCGTAAGCAATAATTACAGACTCTAAAGCTTCAATTCAATTTGCTACAGCTAACTCGTAAGTATCCCCATGAGTCCGCCAGCTTTGTCCTGGAAAATCAGGGAATCCTATCAAAAAACAATTATCTTCTTCAGACCATTGAATAAGCATTTGGTATTTAAGTTTACTCATCTTGTTCTTTTCCTCTACTTCCTCATCTGATATTTTGAACTTAGAGGATTAAAAAACTACCAAGTAGGATCGCTAAACAAATTAATCGTCAATTCCTCGCGTGGCGGTACTCCGGTAATACAAGCGCGAACAATCTCTCCATCCTCTAATTCGACGGTGCAAGCGTGACAAGATCCCATGAGACAACCGGTGGGAATAAACACCCCAGCCCGGTCTGCTACATCTAAGAGGGCTTCTCCCACTTCGGCATCTACTGTGACATCATCTGGTAAAAAGCGGACACGAACAATCATCAATATTACGCATTTAATAGAGTTGTCATTTGTCAGTTGTCATTTGTCCTTTGTAAATGACCAATACTTCTCTACGAGAGGCTGCGCCAACGACTACGCTCAGTACAAGTGACCAATGACCAATGACATTTCAAGGAATTTTAGCTTAAGACAAAAACAGACTTAAGTCTAAATGGCTTTCAACTTCAATGGCTAGAGAGTCCAAAATTTGCTCTCGCTGTTCTCGGTAGTTAGCAACACCGGTGGGCAAAGATTTTAAACCTCGCTGTTGACGGAGGCGATTTAACCAAGCCCGTCGCCAAGGCCCATTGTCAAAAAGCCCGTGGAGGTAACTTCCCCACACTGATTGACAACTATCTACTAACCCTAAATTAATATCGTCAAATAGGGCATGGTAGGATTGAATATCTATGCCTTGCTGTTCGATACGCGATCGCCCTTGGTGAATTTCAAAGCCATTAACTGGCAAGCCTTGTTGGGGATAATTTGAGCTAACTTGGCGCTGACGGGCGATTTTTTGTCCTGTAATTACAGTTCTGATTGGTAAAAGATTTAACCCTTGAAATCTGCCCGCTTGTCCCTCTATCCCTTCTGGGTCGGCGATGATTTGACCGAGCATTTGATAGCCACCGCAGATACCTAAAACCGTTCCACCAGAAGCAGCGTAGTTTTGGATAGCTTCTGCCATACCGCTTTTTTGCAACAGTAGCAAGTCAGCAATTGTGGTCTTTGTACCTGGGATAATTACGGCATCAGGATGTCCTAAATCTTGCTTAGGACTTAAGTATTTAATTGAAACTGTACTTTCTGATTCCAGTGGGTCAAAGTCGGTGAAATTGGCAATTCTTGGTAAGCGGATGACAGCAATGTTGAGGTCAGTTTGGGCTTTATTTGACGACGATTGACGTTCTAGCAAGTCAAGTGAATCCTCGGCTGGAAACATTTGTTGCAAGTAGGGTATAACACCGATAACGGGGATACCTGTGCGTTCTTCTAACCATTTTATCCCCGGATCTAAGAGCGATCGCTGCCCTCGAAACTTATTGATTACTATACCTTTAATTAAGGCGCGTTCATCTGGTTCCAATAACTCTAAGGTACCAACAACATGGGCAAAAGCACCACCCCGGTCAATATCAACTACTAACATGGTTGGTGCATTTAAATGTTTTGCTACCCGCATATTAGTTAAGTCGCGGTGCTTGAGGTTAATTTCCGCAGGGCTACCAGCACCTTCACAAACCACCATGTCAAATTCTGTTCCTAAATGCTGTAGCGATTCTTCAATTGTCCGCCACCCCAGTTCAAAATATTGCTCGTAGTAATCTGAGGCACTCACTTTGCCTACAGACCTCCCTTTAATAATTACTTGAGAAGTCATATCCCCTTGAGGTTTGAGTAAAATTGGGTTCATTTCTACCCAAGGCACGACTCCCGCAGCCCAAGCTTGCACTGCTTGAGCATAGCCAATTTCTCCACCACTGGCAGTAACATAAGCATTTAAAGCCATATTTTGACCTTTAAAGGGAGCCACTCGCCAACCACGCCGCGATAAAATACGACAAATAGCTGTAGTTAAAAGTGATTTCCCTGCATGGGATGTTGTCCCCACCACCATAATTGATTTCATAGTTGCTATCACTTAGTTTTTCAAGATACAGAGTTAATTCTTAGGAGCGAACAACAAGGCAGCAAGGGGAGTGGAAAAGCAGGGGAGCAGGGGAGCAGAGGAGAAAGTTGCAGTAAGTTTTTTCCCTCTGCCCCTTTGCACCTCTGGCTTTTGTGCCCAATGCCCAATGCCCAATGCCCAATGCCCACTATAACCATCACAAATTGCAGTTGGATGGTTATGGTAAAGACTTCATGAATAGATATGATGTTTCCGTGTATATTGTTCCCTTTGATTCCCTAATCCTAACTCTTGGATTTTTTATTCTAAAAAGGTATCCGTAACCAACGAATCATTGCATCATAGAAGCGATCGCGCCATGAAGGAGTACGCCAATTTTTTCCCTGATACTGCTCCACTAACTGGCGTCCCAAGGGAGTGAGACGAAAACTATCTGTAATTCCCTGACCATCAACTTCTCGGCGCAATACACCTACTTGAATCAACCAGCCCAAAGCGTCATCACAAGCTAATTCTGATAAAGGGCGTTTAGTATAGCCCTGCTTGAGTCCATTTTCCAGAGCGATCGCAGTTACTGATACACTCTGATGACCCATCACTTCAAATAAAGATACATTAAAAGGCGAACACACTAGCGATCGCTCGGCTCTTTCTACTGTGTTTTGAGGATAGACAAAAATATTTGGGTTTTGGGAATCAACAGCAGCCATTGTGTATTGGTAGAAATTTTTCTTCTAACAAAGATTAATTTAAGAATATATTTTTTCTTGTACAAAATACCCCATTAAACCAAAATTAGTTACCTAAAGTGTATTTATCCGATTTTTTAGTAATTATATTTAAACATTATAAATTAATGTAAAATTTCAAGTGCATCAACAATCTGAAACAGGAAAAGTTAATTATGCCTCTAGCAGTTGGTACGGATGCACCTGCATTTACCGCCAAAGATACAAACGGCAACACAGTTTCGTTATCTGATTTGAGGGGGAAGACGGTTGTTTTATACTTTTACCCCAAGGATGACACGCCAGGCTGCACCAAACAAGCCTGTAGTTTTCGGGATGCCCAGTCTCAATATCAAGGTAAAGATATTGTAATCTTGGGAGTCAGTGCAGATGATGAAGTCTCCCATCAGGCATTCACCCAAAAATATAATTTGAATTTTCCCCTACTGGCTGACACCGACAAATCCCTCATCAAAGCTTTCGATGTGGATGGCGGCGGTTATGCCAAACGCGTCACCTACGTAATTGACCCCAGCGGTAAAATTACTCATGTTGACGCTAATGTAAATACCAGCAACCATGCTAGCGATATTTTAGCTGCACTTGGGTTGTAGTTTTTTACCCGATCATTCAGGTTTTTTTTATAGTTTCAACCCCAAGCCTCTAGAAGCTTGGGGTTCTTTGTTTGAATTCAGTTACCTGATGGTGTCACCGATGGCGATGTAACTGATGGTAGTATAATCGTTGGCAAATTATTGGGGGTTGGTTGCTGTTGTTGACCTTGAATTAGTTTTTGTTGCCTTGCTTTAAAGGCTGCTGCTGCTGAGTTTAGTTCTTCGTTCTGTTGGTTAGAATCCCAGTTGAGATTCCCGAAATTTGCCCGATGAATCAGATCGAACATATTAAAATTGTCTGAGTTGGAACGGGCGAAAGGATCGGTATTTTGGTCTGTTGTACTATTGCTGGGGAAAGCATCCGTTGGACTGCTGATTTGAGCGGAACTTGGTTGAGCCATGAGCAAGGAAGCAAAGCTAATTCCTGCTGCCGTAGCTAGAAAGAGTCTAGTAATTTGTAAAAATGGTTTTTTCATGGGTTTTGACCCTAAATAAAATTGATCTATTTTATCTTTTTAAGCCAGAGTCCGCCGCAGTTGGGGTTGAATACTCAGCAAGGCGACTAGGGCAAAGCCAAACAACACCAGCAATGCTCCCCCAAAGGTAACATCACCCCAAGGAGCCTGCATCACTATACTACTTAGTCCCCAATTACTGTGGAAATAGAGATAGCGAATTGGTTCAATCGCATAGCTGAGAGGATTCAGGGTAGCTACAACCTGCAACCACTTAGGCATGAAGGATAGGGGTGCTAAAGCTGTACTCGCAAACAATAGTGGTAGGTTAGTGACGAAAATCACTGCAATCAATTCAATGTGTCCGGGTAGAGCAAAAGCTAAACCAAGGGAGATGGCTGTTACACCCAAAGCTAAGAGCAAAACAATTAGAGCGATCGCACTTAAACCCGCTACATCTGGAAGTCCTGCGCCCAAAAATGCTGCTGCTGCAACAATTACGGCTGCTTGCAACAAACTTTGGCTGATGATAAAAATGGCTGAGGCAAAAACAATGGAAAACCGCGATGCTAAGGGTGCTACTAGCAAACGATTCAAAAAGCCGAACTCGCGGTCAAACATTACGGGTAAACCAGCATTCAGCGCCCCAGCAAAGGCTGTAAACACAATGATGCCAGCAGCTAAAAATTGTCCGTAATTTGTTGCTGTATTACCAAATATACCCTTGGGGGCATTTTGGAACAAAGCGCCAAATAGCACTAACCACATTACTGGCTGAATAATTCCAGCAACCAAAGATGAGGGACGGCGTTGCAACTGAATGAACAAGCGACGAGTTAAAGCCAACGTCTCTTGTACCAATTCACCGAAAAAGTTAGGTGCAGTATTAACATCTGCTTGCGGCGATGCTAGCGGCTGCCAATTGATATCAGATTTAGGAGTAACACTCATGGCAATTTTGGATTTTGGATTTTGGATTTTAGATTGGGGATTGGGATTAGGAGAGAGATGACAGGTGACAGAGAATAATCTGTACCCTCTAACCTGTCACCTATTCCCTTCTTCACTCCCCATTCCTTATCTCATATTCTGCTTCTTTTCAGCTTTGGGATCGCGGGTGGCGACGGCTGCGAGTTCTGCATCCAATAAGGTGCGTCCTGTGGCAGCGAGATAAACGTCATCGAGGCTGGGGCGAGATTGGGCGATGCCAAATATGGGCAAGCCAGCGGTATTCAGCGCTTGCTGTATGTTAATGAGAACATCATTCTGAGGTGTCACTACTAAGTTGAGTGAATTACCTTGAGCGCTGTTGATGATGACTTCTTGGACAAAGGGCAAAGGTTTCAGGAGGTTTTTAGCTTTTTCAGCTTCTTCAATGGGGGAAAACTCGCGGATTCGCAAGGTGATGCGATCGCCCCCTACTCGATCTTTCAATTGCGAAGGTGTATCACTTGCAATTACAACGCCGCGATCTATAATTGCCACGCGATCGGCTAAAGCGTCAATTTCTTCTAAGTAATGGCTGGTAATTACTACCGTCGTCCCAGAGGCGCGTAATTTTTTCAGGAAATCCCACACCACAAAACGAGTTTCTATGTCAAGCCCTACAGTTGGCTCGTCCAACACCAAAACATCTGGTGCATGGAGCAATCCAGCAGCCAAGTCTAGGCGCTTACGTAAACCGCCAGAGTAGGTTCCTGTCTTTTTGTTGGCGTATTCTTGCAAACCGAGTAAGTCTAATACCGTCTCAATCCGCTGTTTGGCTATTGCCTTTGGAAGGTGATAAAGTGCTGCTTGCAATTGCAGCAGTTCTTTTCCAGTCAACACCTTATCTATAGCGACTTCCTGAGCTACGTAGCCTAGTCGTTGTCTTGCCACTTTCGGATTATCTAACACAGAGATGCCAGATACTTCGATAATGCCTGCATCCGGTGTGGTTAGCGTACACAAAGCACGCAAGGTTGTAGTTTTCCCCGCACCGTTGGGGCCAAGTAAACCAAAAATTTCTCCTGATTCTACCTGAAAAGAAACATCCTGGACGGCAACCACTGTACCGTAACGTTTTTGCAGATTTTGAATTAAAACGGCGGGAGCCATGACAGCCGATCCCCAACTATACAAATCTCAATAAAGTCTATCTTTATTGTAGAAGGTAGAGAGCAAGTAAATAGCGCATGAGCGAAAATCTGTAAACAAATTCCCGTTATGCGCTATGCTGCCAAAAATTTTTAATTATTCTAAACAAGTTGCTTGATTGCGTTTGTAGCGAAACAAACCAAATACGACAGCAACTAATCCTAAACCTGGAAGATTTCCAGGCTCTGGAACTTTACGAATGGGAGGCTTAGGTGGAGTGTAGTACTTTATTGGCACATCTGGCAGATCGCCATTAAATAGATAGTTGTGAGACTCACCATTTCCTGTCAAAGAAGCTACCACGACATTGCCGTTAATTTGACCATTATTGAAATTGAAATTAGCCAAAGGTGCAAGAATACTACCTTGGATGCCAATTCCACTAGCAGTTAAGTTAGTTGCTTCATAAAAGTTGTAGATTACCTTTTGTTTATCTGCGCCAATGATATTAAACCCAAAGTTTTGCAGCGACACATCCTTACCGCTGATATTGACAACGATAGTTGAATTTGCGTCCCCCTTAATTTCAAAATAGTTTGTCTTGGAGACAGATGAGCCTGCAAGATTAAAAACATTGAAAGCAGTACTACTGCCACTAAGGTTAATAGCACCCCAAGGTTGAACTGTTGTGTTACCCGTAGGAGTTAAGGTTGCCAAATATTCAGATAGTCCTCGCAGTTGTTTCCCTGCTTCATTGAAGTTGATGGGATTTCCCTGGCTGAGAGTTCCTTGGGGAAATCCCACATTGCTGGATACATTGGCACTGCCTCCATAGACAGCATTACCGTGGTAGACTTGACCGTTGCTCAGAGCTAAATTCTGTCCAGCAACTACTACGTTGCCGCTATTACCAGAAAGTCTGCTTCCAAGTCCGCCGACAAAATTTATGTTACCGCCAGCAGCAACTTTTCCTTCGATATCTGTATATTTTTGAGAGATATCTCCCAAAACAAATACATTGTAATCAGAGGCAGCGCCTAACTCAACTGCGTTCGCTCTTGCTGAGAAACCCAGCGCTAGAGTGACTACAATCGGAACTGTTACTAACCCCCAAATATAATAGGTTTTTGATTTCATCTTCTAGTTTAGGAATCATCAAGACGATCCTATGGGTATAAATCAAAGATTGCACTAGTTAGCTAGCTATTTTTATTGAAGTTTCACATTAGTATAACTACTATATACTTTTATCCAAATTCTCTGCTCAACCGCATATTTACTGTTGATTGCATGAATTAAATTTTTATCAACAATAATTCATGAGTTAGGAGTTAGGACGTTATTTCAAAACTTTGAAAGTTTTGAGGCTAGTATGATTGTAACCACTGATAAATCCCTCCATCGCCTGGATGTGTTGCAGGTAATCAAGAAATCAAGAATGGATTTATTGATGACTTCTCCCGGCATTAACAAGGGAATTCGTGGAGGATAGGGATCTTTATTGTAGAAGGTGGAGAGCAGAGTTGATCTGAGTTTAAAGTTGCTCGATCGAGGAAGTAAACAATAGGCAGAGGGAGAGTAGGGGAGCAAAAAGAATCTTTCTCCTTTGCTGCTTTTTAGCAGGATTGGTAATTGAGCGAAACCTAAAAATTACCCATTTCTAAATTCCAGTTAACATCATAGACCGTTTTATCGACTAGGGCGGATATATCCTTCTGCTTCCAATTTTTTTAAGGCACTTTGGGCTGCTACTTTTCCATATCTTATACCAATAGCAGTAGATTCCTGACTGATTTGGGGAATAACGGTAATTGTTTTTTGTCCTAAAGGTGTCTGATAAAATGCAATGATTTGTTTGATTTCCTCATTAGTAAAGTATTTATTATAAATAGGAATAATCTCATTTACAATATCATCTATCTTGAGTTCAGCAGCAAAAGTATCCCAAAATTTTTGAGGAACTTGAGGGTATTCGGACTTGAAATCATTTAATAGTTGAGTGATAATCTGTCTAGAAAGATTTTTTGCACCAGTTATCTCTAATAATTTCTTGATATTCTTATTTTTTTCTATTTCTTGAGCATTGTTACTTGGTGCAATAGTATTAGTTGGACTTTGAGCAAAAGCAACTCTATTGAAGGTCGTTACTAAGGAAAGTACAACTGCTGGTACGAACAAAAAATTTATCTTCATTGATTTAAATTTATTTTTAAGAGAGGATTATTTAGGTAAGTTGACAAACGAGGAACGATTGTGAGTAACGATCTCAAATTATTATCCTTAAATTTACCATATAAGTCATTCTTTTACTACCTTTAGGGTGCGGAAACTACTATCAGCACAACCACCGATCAATCCTCCCATTGCCTGGATTTGTTGCAGATAGTCAAGGACGGGTTTGGTGATGACTTCTCCCGGCATTAACACAGGAATTCCTGGGGGATAGGGACAGACGATTTCGGCACAGATGCGTTTATCGATCTTTGTCAAAGGTAGTATTTCACTAATAGCAAAAAAGGCTTCACGGGGAGAAAGTTGTAAAGCATAATCTAGGGTTCTGTCTAGATTTAGCCAAACCTGGTTTTTAACAGTCAAGTTGCTTCGGCAATATTCTTTGGCGAGGGTGGTGAAACCTTGGACTAATTGTTCAATATCAGCTGAGGTGTTACCCAAACTAATAATAAAGGTGAGATGTTGTAATGAGGCGAATTCAGCAGTAACAGCAAATTTTTCATCCAAAATTTCATCTGCTTCAAATCCGGTTAAACCTAAACCAGAAACAGTTACAGTTAGTCGCGTTTTATCTAAAGCTACAAAGCCGGGAGATCCCCCCAACCCCCCTTTTAAAGGGGAGCTTAAAACTGATAATCCCGGAATTTGACTGATTCTGGTTCTAGCTTCTTTAGCAAGTTGCAAAGTGCGAGACATCAGCATTTTTCCGTGGAGTGCCATTTGCTGACGCGCTGCATCTAAAGAAGCTAAAAGTAAATAACTAGGACTGGTAGATTGTAAGAGTTGCAAAGCTTTACTGATGCGATCGCCATTTATCCTATCACCCTGAATATGCAGCATTGATGCCTGTGTCATTGCACCGAGTACCTTGTGGATGGATTGTACAGTTAAATCTGCACCTGCGGCTAAAGCTGGAGTGGGTAATTCGGGATGAAAAGCAAAGTGTGCGCCGTGTGCCTCATCTACGAGTAGAGGGATATTATATTGATGTGTGATGTTGGCGATCGCATTCAAATCTCCACAAACACCGTAATATGTTGGATAAACGATTAATACTGCTTTGGCATCTGGATGTTGTTGGAGTGCAGATTGTACAGCATTGGGTGTAATGCTATGGGCAATATCTAAAACTGGATCGTATTCAGGATTGATGAAAATTGGTATTGCACCAGAGAGAATTAAACCTGCGATCGCCGAAGAATGTACATTCCGAGGCAGAATAATTTTATCGCCTGTGCCACAGGTAGCCAGAATTGCCGCTTCAATTCCACAGGTAGAACCATTGACAAGGAACCATGTTTGCGAAGCACCAAATACCTCAGCCGCCAGTTGTTGTGCTTCTTGAATAACGCCTTGGGGTGCAAAGAGATTATCTAAATCTGCTAACTCAGTTAAATCAGCCTGAAAGACAGCTTTACCAAGTAAATCGGCCAAAGGTTGAGAAATTCCCTCACCTAGTTTATGTCCTGGAGTGTAAAAAGGCGCATGAGGTCTTGCTCCATTGGCTTTTAAGGCATCTAATAAAGGTATTTGGTTTTGATTGAGCATTTTTGGGAAACGAACCGTTAATGATAGAATCTTAAATCTGCTAGGGCATATTGAGTACTCCAAAATAACAAATGAGTACTCCGAAATAACAAATGAGTACTCCAAAATAACAAATGAGTACTCCGAAATAACAAATGAGTACTCCGAAATAACAAATGAGTACTCC